>CANHGF010000016.1 GCA_947460065.1 Comamonadaceae bacterium | reverse complement strand
GCGACCACCGCGACATGTACTTCACCGACGAGGAAAAAGCCTTGAACGACCAATTCACGCCCTGCTGCTCGCGCGCCAAGTCGGCCGTGCTGGTGCTCGATTTGTGAGCCCCCAGCGTTGAGCTAGCATTCGCCCCACCATTTCAACAGAGGAGACCAGAGCATGGTTCAGTTACCCGCCCGCTACGACCACGTCGGCAGCTTTCTTCGCCCCGCCTACCTGCTGGAGGCGCGCGAGCAAAAGGCCAAGGGCCAGATCACCCCCGAGCAGCTTCGCGCGGTCGAGGACAAGGCGATTGCGGAGATCGTCAAGTTCCAGCAAGACGTGGGCCTCAAAGCCATCACCGACGGCGAGTTCCGCCGCACCTATTTCCACATCGACTTTCTGGAGCAACTCGGCGGCGTGGTCACCGACATTCCGATGTCGGTGCTGCACCCCGATGGCACCACGCACCTGGCCCCGCCAGTGATCCGTGTCACCGACAAAGTCACGCACGCCAAAAACATACAGCTGGCCGACTTTGAATACCTCAAGAGCCAAGTGGCTGCGGGCTGCACGCCCAAGGTGACGATTCCCTCGCCCACCATGCTGCACTTCCGTGGCGGCCGCGCCGGCATCAGCCGCACGGCTTACCCCGAGTTGGACCCCGCGTTTTACGACGACGTGGCCAAGGCCTACGGCGACGAGCTTCGCGCTCTGGCCGCTGCCGGCTGCACCTATGTGCAGATGGACGACACCAACCTGGCCTACCTGTGCGACGAGAAGATGCGCGAAGCAGCCCGCCAGCGCGGCGACGACCCCAATGAGCTGCCGCACCGCTATGCGCAGTTCGTGAACAAGGTGGTGGCGCAAAAGCCTGCCGGCATGACCTTGGCCATGCACCTGTGCCGTGGCAACTTCAAGAGCACCCATGCGGCTGCAGGCAACTACGAGCCGGTGGCCGAGGCCTTGCTGGCAGAGATGGACATCGACGCCTACTTCCTGGAGTACGACGATGACCGCAGCGGCGACTTCCGTCCCCTGCGCTTCCTGCCCAAAGGCAAGACTGTGGTGCTGGGCCTGGTGACCACCAAGTTTGGCGACATGGAAAGCAAGGATGCGCTTAAGCGCCGTATCGATGAAGCCGCCAAATACGCCCCGCTCGAGCAGTTGGCGCTGTCGCCGCAGTGCGGCTTTTCCAGCACCGTGCATGGCAACAACATTGCGGTGCAGGCCCAGCGCGACAAGCTGCGCCTGGTGATCGAGACTGCACAGGATGTCTGGGGCGAGGCCTGAGCTTGAAGCGGGGGGCGTAGATCGGCTGCTTCAAGCCGGTGGCAACTGGGCTGCGAAGGCCTGCGCCTCCTCAAACCACCACTGCAGGGCCGCTTCGTAGCCTTCCCACACGCAGCCGTTGCAGCCCCGTCCACAGCAGGTGGTCGGCTCAGCCGGTGGCCCTCTGAAAGCCCTGCCGCAAGCCTGTAGCTGGGCTTGCATGGCCGCGATGCGCAGGTGCTCGGCGTGGCGCTCGGGCTGTGTCATGGCGCGCTCGTACGAGCCAGTCGTGGCCGCAGCCGTTTCGAGCTTCGATGTCCGTTCTGGCCTGAACATAGAAAGCGCTCAAATCAAGCCGACGACCAGCAGCAGGGCCTTGTCCACAGCTTTCATCTGCTCGTCTTCAAGCCGCCCGAAGGGTGCGCTTAGTTTCGCGCGGGCAAGCGTCGACAACTGGTCCACCACCACCTGCGACGAGGCGCGCAGACCATTACCGGGGCTAGGCTCGACCGTCACCCGAAAAGCCGCCGTGCGCAGATCGCTACTGACCGCGCACAGGACCACGCTGCCGAGCTCAGCCAGCAGGTCCGATTGGATGACCAGTGCAGAGCGAGGTTTGCCGAAATCACCCGGCAGGGACACGGCCACTAAATCACCGCGCTGCGTCAAGTCCAAGCCTGCGTCTGAGCAGCGGCCTCTTCTGCAAATCGCAGTACCTCGGCCTCGGCATCGTCGTCTTTGAGGGCCAGGCACTGTGCGCGAACATCGCTTGCAAAGCTCTCCAGGCGTGTGTCTGGTACCCAAAACTGCACGGGGCGTAGGCCGACCGCGCGCATTTTCGCGGCGGCTGACGCAGAGCTTGTCATAGCGATCTCCTAAGCTCGGAAGATATGTTGGGTAACATGTTACCGCCCATCCGGCGAAATCAGATGCCGACAAAATGGCTTGCGGACCTCCGCCGCCGTCAGGCTCAGGAGATCCTCAGAGCGTAAAGATCTTGCCCGGGTTGAGGATGTTTCTGGGGTCCAGGGTGCGTTTGATCGCGCGCATCATGTCGATCGCGGCGTCGCCTGCCTCGCTTTGCAAAAAGCCGATTTTGTGCATGCCCACCCCATGTTCGCCGCTGCAGGTGCCGTCCATGCTGAGTGCGCGGCGCACCAATTTCTCGTTGAGTTGCTCGGCCGTCGCGCGCTCATCGGCGCTATCGGGGTCGATCAGGTAGCCGAAGTGGAAGTTGCCGTCGCCCACATGGCCGAGCAGCAAATAGGGCAAACCGCTGTCCTGCGCCTCCTGGGCCGATTCGAGCAAGCAGTCAGCCAGGCGGGAGATCGGTACACACACATCGGTCGAAATAGCCCGGCAACCGGGGCGCGACTGGATGGCTGCAAAGTAGGCGTTGTGCCGGGCGGTCCACAGCCGGGTGCGTTCTTCGGGTGAGGCCGCCCATTCAAAGGCCTGACCACCGCGCCCCTGGGCGATCTCCTGCACCAGCTCGGCCTGCTCCTGGACGCCAGCCGGCGAGCCATGAAACTCCATCAGCAGCATGGGCTCCTCGCGCAGCGTCAGCTTGGAGTGCTGGTTGAACATGGCCACCGTGGCCGCGTCGATGAATTCCACCCGGGCGATCGGAATGCCCATCTGGATGATCTCGATGGTGGTGCGCACCGCCGCCTCGATGCTGGGGAAGGAGCAGACGGCCGCCGAAATCGCCTCCGGCAGCGGGTAGACGCGCAAGGTCACCTCAGTGATCACACCCAGCGTGCCTTCGCTGCCCACCATCAGCCGGGTCAGGTCGTAGCCGGCGCTCGATTTGCGCGCCCGGGTGCCGGTGCGCAGAATCTGGCCGCTAGCCGTCACCACCTCGAGCGCCAGCACGTTCTCACGCATGGTGCCGTAGCGCACCGCATTGGTTCCGCTGGCGCGGGTGGCGCACATGCCGCCGATGCTGGCGTCGGCGCCAGGATCGATCGGAAAAAACAGGCCGCTGTGCTTGATCTCTTCATTGAGCTGCTTGCGGCTGACGCCTGGCTGGACCGTCACCGTCAGGTCGTCGGCATTGAGCGAGAGCACCTGGTTCATGCGGCTGACATCCAGGCTGATGCCGCCTTGCACCGCCAGCAGGTGGCCTTCGAGTGAAGAGCCGGCGCCATAGGGGATGACCGGTACCGAGTGTTCGTGGCACAGGCTGAGCACCTGCGAGACCTCGGCGCTGCTTTGCGCAAACACCACCGCGGCCGGCGGTGGAACAGTGAAGGAGGACTCGTCACGGCCATGCTGCTCGCGCACCGCCAGGGCGGTCGAGCAGCGATCGCCAAAGAGCGCCTTGAGCGCCTCGATCAGCGCCGCAGGCGTCTCGCGCTGCTTGATCGCGGGCAACAGATGGCTGGGCAGGGCTGCGGTCATGGTCCTTGTCTCCGGTTCTGGGGCTGGGCTGACTTCAGTGTAAGGCGCCGCACCGGTGGCTGGCTGCCAGGCTCGATAATCGGCGTTCAAGAGGAACTCCTTTCATGTCCAACCGCCTGACGCAAATCGCCACCCGCACCGGAGACCAGGGCACCACCGGCCTGGGCGACAACACGCGTGTGTCCAAAGACAGTCTGCGCGTGCATGCCATGGGCGATGTCGATGAGCTCAACTCTCATATCGGCCTGCTGCTGTGCGAGGACATGCCCGGCGACGTGCGCGAGCTGCTGGTTCAGGTGCAGCACCAGCTGTTCAATCTCGGCGGCGAGCTGTCCATTCCGGGCTTCGAGTTGCTCAAGGACGAGGCGGTTCTGGCCCTGGATCAGGCGCTAGAAATGCACAACAGCCAGCTGCCGCGCCTGCAGGAATTCATCCTGCCGGCCGGTACCCGCGCGGCCAGCCAGGCGCATGTGTGCCGCACAGTAGCTCGACGGGCCGAGCGCTCGGTGGTCGCTTTGGGCGAGGCCGAAACCCTGCGCGATGCGCCGCGCCAGTATCTGAACCGCCTGAGCGACCTGCTCTTTGTGCTGGCGCGCGTGCTCAACCGCATGAACGGCGGTGATGACGTCTACTGGAAAAGCCAGCGCATGGCGCAAGGTGGCACGGGCCCATGAGGTGTTTTGGGCGCGCTACCGATGTTCGACCAGCCTGCCCCGCAAGTCAGCACCTGGTTTTGGCGGTTCAAGCCGCCGTCTGCGGCAGCACTGTCATGGTCAGCCGCGCGATGCAGACCATCCGCCCCTGATCGTCGCGCAAATCAATGTGCCAGACCTGGGTGCTGCGTCCGATATGCACCGGCCTGGCCGTGGCGGTGACCCAGCCCTGACTCACGCCGCGCAGGTGATTGGCGTTGACATCGAGTCCCACCACCCGGGTGCCCTCAGGCACGCAAAAGGCCGCGCCGATAGAACCCAGCGTTTCGGCCAGCACCACTGAAACGCCACCGTGCAGCAGGCCGTAGGGCTGACAGGTCTGGCGGTTGACCGGCACCCGGGCCACCAGAAAATCATCGCCCACCTCGACAAATTCAATGCCCAGGTGGCTGACGGCCGTGTTTTCGCTGACCGCCGTCAGCGTCTGCAGGGAGATGTCTTGTTTCCAAATGGGCATGGTCGTACTGTTGAGGGGTTCACGGCACTATAAACCGCCGGTCAGAGGGCGCGCGCAGGCCTACATGTCCGCAGGGCCGGCTCCGACGCCCGCAGGCGGCAGTCGCAGCAGTGCCCAGGCCTGCCTTCGGGCGATGCTCTGCGGCATGGCACAGGCGCTCACAGCAGGGTCGGGGGGATCGGCGACAGCAGCAGCAGCGGGCGCGGCAGGCCCGCCTGCTGCGCCTTTAAAGAGCTCGCGCCGTCCGGCCTGGCTGCGCTGGGGTCCGTGGGCGGCGGGCCTGCTGATTCTCAGCGCTGTACTGATGCTTTTCTTGCGCTGGTGGCGCGGGCCTGCGGTACCCATGGTGGCGGTGCAGCGGCAGGCCATCGTCGAGTCGGTGGTCGCCACAGGGCGCCTGCAGGCGCCGGCGCGCATCGAGGTCGGCGCTGAATTGGCGGGCACCGTGGCGCGGGTCAGCGTGCGCGAGGGCCAGGAGGTCGGACCCGGGCAGGAACTGATTGCGCTGACCGATAGCGAGGCCCGTTCGGCACTGGCGCAGGCGCAGGCGGCGGTGACCGAGGCTGCGGGCAAGGTCGAGCAACAGGTGGACGTCAGCGCGCCCTTGGCCGAGCAGGTGCTGGTGCAAGCGCGCGCCGCCTGGCTGGCGGCCGATCGGGACTATGGACGCACCAGTGAATTGGTGGCACAGGGGTTTTTCTCGCCGCAGCGACTCGACGAGGCCCGGCGCGCGCGCGATGTTGCTAGCAGCGCCGTGGCTTCCGCGCAACTGCAGGCACAGGCGCAAACCGCACGGGGCGTTGAGCCGGCACTGGCGCGTGCGCGCTTGGCCCAGGCGCAGGCCAGCGCGGCCATGGCCCGCGCCCGGCTCGACCGCATGCGCATACGCAGTCCGGTCGCCGCCCGTGTGTTGCTGCGCCAGGTCGAACCCGGGGCGATGGCCCAGCCCGGCCGCGTCTTGCTGGTCTTGGCGCAGGCGGGCGCCGGGCATATTGACGTCAGCATTGATGAGCGGCATCTGCACTTGCTCCGCCTGGGCATGCCGGCCCGGGCCCTGGCCGACGCCTACCCCGAGCAGCCCTTTGAGGCGCAGGTGTGCGAGATCGCGCCGGCCATAGACCCCGACCGCGGCTCGCTGGTGGTTCGCCTGTGCCTGCCGCAGCCGCCGGCCTTTCTCAAGCCTGACATGACCATCTCGGCCGAGCTCATCGGTTCGCGGCGCGAGGCCGCCCTGGTCTTGCCCTCGTCAGCGGTGCGTGATGTCGAAAAGCCCGCGCCCTGGGTGTTGGTCTGGCGCGCCGGTCGGGCCGAGAAGGTGGCTGTGCGTCTGGGACTGCGCGGCGTGGGCAGCACCGAGATCCTTGAGGGCCTGAGTGAGGGCCAGTGGGTCATCGCGCCAACTCAGGCCGTGCTGCCCGGCGAGCGGGTTCGCCGGGGGGCAGAGCGTGGCCCGTCTGCAGGCTGGCCGATGCCTTCATTTCTGCGCTGATGGACCGCCTGCCCTTGCCCCCTGCCGACTCATGGACGGGCGTCATTCTGGGCCGAGCTGACCGGGCCTGCCGCCCATGATCGCCGCCCGTCCCGCGCTGAGCCGCTGGGCCCACTGGCTGCCCTTGGAAGCGATGCTGGCGCTGCGCTTCCTGCGCGAAGGCCGGCTGCAAAGCAGCATGGTGTTGGCCGGGGTGACCGCTGGGGTGGCGGTGACCGTGTTCCTGACCCAGCTGATCGCCCAGCTGCAAACCGCCATCATTGACCGGGTGATGGGCTCGCAAGCGCATGTGGTGATACAGCCCACCCAGGAGCAGGTGCTGCGTCTGCCCAGCGAGCAGGCGCAGGCGGCGCAGGTACAGCCGCGCCTGCAGCGCCAGCGCGCGGTCGATCAATGGGAGCGCGTCGCCGCTCTGGCGGCGGCCACCCCGGGCGTGCTGGCCGTCTCGCCGGTGGTCTCCGGGCCGGCCCTCGTCACCCGCGGCGCCGCCGTGCAAAGCGTCACCCTCTTGGGCGTACGCGCCGAGGACTATCGCCAGGTGGTCCGCATGGATGGCTACATGATTGCCGGCCGCTTTGAGCTGAGCACCAGCGGCACCCTGATCGGCCGAGAGTTGGCCGAAGACCTGGGCCTGCAGCTCGGTGACAAGCTGCGGGTGAGCAGCGGCAGCCGCAGCCAGGTGCTGACGGTCACCGGCCTGTTTGACATGGGCAGCCGCGAGCTCAACCGGCGGCGCATTTTCACCACCTTGCGGCTGGCGCAGACTCTGCTTGACCTGCCGGGCAGTGTGTCGGTGATCGATCTGAGCGTGGCCGATCTGTTTGGTGCCAATGCGGTGGCTGACCCGCTACGTGAGCAAACCGGCCTGCGGGTTGAGAGCTGGATGCAGACCAATGCCGGCCTGCTCAACGCCCTGTCCAACCAAACCATCTCCAACAACCTGATTCGCGGTTTTGTGGTGGCCATCGTCGCCTTGGGCATCTCCAGCGTGCTGGTGGTCAGTGTGGTTCAAAAGCAGCGCGAGATCGGCATCTTGCGCGCCATGGGCGCTGGCAGGCGCCAGATCATGTGGGTGTTCTTGTTGCAGGGTGCTTTGATGGGCGCGCTCGGTTCGGCGCTTGGCGCGTTGCTCGCTTACGGCCTGCTGGTGCTGTTCTCGCACATCTTCAAGGCGCCCGATGGCAGTGCCATGTATACGGCCGTGCTGGATGTGGCCCTGGTGCTCAGCGCTGGCGTGCTGGCCTGCGCGGTGGGCATGCTCGCCGCGTTCATGCCGGCGCGTCGCGCCGCCCGCATGGACCCCGTTCAGGCCATACGCGCATGAGCGAGCCCGCCGCCGTGCCGGTGCTGGAGCTGCTGGGCATTTACAAGCGCTACGGCCTGGGCACGCCGGTCGAGCAGGAGGTGCTGCACGGCATCAGCATGGCTTTGCAGCCGGCTGAGTTTGTGGCCCTGCGCGGGCCTTCGGGCTCGGGCAAGAGCACCTTGCTCAACATCATCGGCCTGCTGGAGTCGCCCACCTCCGGCGCACTCAGCCTGGCCGGCCACAGCATCGCCGAGCTCGATGATGCGCAGCTGACTTCGCTGCGCGGCCAGGCCATTGGTTTTGTGTTTCAGTACCACCACCTCCTGCCGGCCTTCACCGCGCTGGAAAACGTGCTCATGCCCTTGATCATTGCTCACGGCGTGGTGCAGCCTGAGGACGAGGCCCTGGGCCGCGAGCTGCTGGCCAGCGTCGGCCTGGGCAAGAGCGCTGACCTGGCCAAGCGCCCCGGCGAGCTCTCGGGCGGCATGCAGCAGCGGGTGGCGCTGGCGCGCGCCCTGGCCCGCCGGCCGCGCTTGATCTTGGCCGACGAGCCCACCGGCAATCTCGATACGGTCAGTGCCGATGAGGTGTTTGCTCTGCTGCGCCGCTTCAACCGGGAGCATGGCAGCGCCTGCCTGATCGTCACCCACGACGCCTCTTTGGCCAGCCGCTGCGATCGGCAGATTGATCTGATCGACGGTCGCCTGGGCCTGCCCGCCTCTTCCGATCAGGCCCCGCCGGTCAGGCCTTCGTAAGCGGCGCGGGTGGCCGGAGCCACCGATTCGAGCACCTTGTGGTGCGAGCTCTGGTGGCGCGCCAGCAGGCGCGCCGAGGCGACTGCGCGCGACTTGCAGAACCAGTGGCAACTGTGCTGCATCAAGAGCACTTCGGCCAAGATGGCGTAGGCCCTGGCCGAAGGGCTGCGATCGCTGACCTGCACCGCTTGAGCGATGGCCCGGGCATGCAGCTTGGTCAGCTCGCGCATGTCCAGGCTGTAGCGGGCCAGCAGTGGCGGCGCTAGCTCGGCCAGCTTTTCAAACAGCCAGGGCAGGGGCAGGGTGATGATGCGCGTTTGTGTGGCAGGCAATTGGCCAAAATCGAGCGCCATCTGGCCCAGTTGTTCGGCCAGCTTGCGCTCGGCCGGCTCGAGCACCTGCCAGATCGACGAGCGCCGCTGCACATCGTTTTCGCCCAGGGCGCGCACATAGCCTTCGCTGATTTGCTGCATCAGCTTTTCAATGTCATAAGGCTGCAGTTGCTGGGCCAGCAGCGCGATGCGTCTGCGCTCGGCGCGGGATTTGAGCGACCACACCACCAGGCCCAGCAGGAAAGCTGTGACGAAGAAATCCATGGTTTCAAGACGCCGGGTTGCGGCGGTTCATCAGCGCCATGCCGATGGCCACTGCGGCAATCGCCGCCAGCACGCCCGGCGTGACCGACTCGCCCAGCCACAGTGCGCCAAACACCAGGGTGAACAAGGGGGTGAAAAAAGAAAAGCTGGAAATGCGGGTGGCTGGGTATCGGCCGAGCAGCCACATCCAGGCCAGAAAGCTCAAGAACCCGCCTATTGAGGCCTGTACCGCCACCGCCGCCCAGGCCCAGGCGCTGTAGTCCCAGCGCCAGACCTCGCCCAGCCCCAGCGAGAGCCAGGGCAGCAGGGCCGCGCTCACGCCCACCTGGTAGAGCAGCAGCTTCTCAGGGCTGATGCGCACCAGTCCGGTGCTGCGTATCACCACCGTCGTCAGGCCCCAAAACAGGCCAGCCGCCAGGCCCAGCAGGTCGCCGGCCAGCGTCGCGCCCTCGCCTTGGCTCAGGCCCTCGCGCAGCGCAAACGCCACCGCCCCAAAGGCCAGCACCAGACCGGCCCACTGCAGGCCGTGCAGGCGCTCCGAGCGGGTCCACAGCGGCACCAGCAAAGCCACCCAGAAGGGCGAGGTGTAAAGGAACACCGTCAGGCGTGCCGAGCCGGTGCGCTCCAGGCCGGTATAGATGCAGATGAATTCGCCCGCAAACAGCAGCCCCGCCAGTAGGCCAGCCCAGAGCGTGCCGTCGCGCTGCAGCACCGATACGCCGCGCCAGCGGCACCACAACAAGAGCAGCACGGTGGCGCCGCCCAGCCGCAGCCAGGCTTGAAACACCGGGGGCATCTCAGCCAGGGTCAGCTTGATCAGCACCTGCTGCAAGCCCCAAAACAGGCAGCAGGTCAGCAGCAGCCCGATGGCCAGCGCGTCCAGCCTGTCCCGGCGCACAGGCGCAGTTTGCCCAGCCGATGCTGCGCCTGCCTTCACAGCTCGGCGCTGGCCAGCAGGCGGCCGCGGTGGTAGAGCAGGGGCTGCAGGCCATCTGCGCTGTGGCAGCGCTCCACCTGGGCCACAAGAATCACATGGTCACCCTCTTCATGAGCGCTGCGGTGGCGGCACTCGAAGCGCGCCAGGCAGCCCTCGAGCAGCGGCACGCCAGCCGCGCTCCAGCCGTGCGAGAGGCCGACCCAGCGCTGCTCGCGCGGCCCGGCGAAGCGCTCGGCCAGCGCCAACTGGTGCGCGCCCAGCACATGGATGGCGTAGTGGGCTTTGCCTGAAAACACCGGCATGGCCTGCGAGCTGCGGTTCAAACTCCACAGCACCAGCGGCGGTTGCAGCGACACCGAATTGAAGGAGCTGACGGTCAGGCCTACAGGCTGGCCGTCAGCGTCGCAGGCGGTCACCACCGTCACGCCGGTCGCAAACTGGCCCAGGGCCCGGCGGAACTCGGCGCTCGACAGCTCGGAAGTGGGGGCAGAGGTCGCGGCAGGTGCAAGAGACATGGCTGGCTGGGGGTGAGTGTTGCGCCGGGCGGCGCAAAAGTCCGCGATTGTCTCTGATCGCTCAGGCTTGCGCCGGCGCAAGGCTTGGCCCGCGCGCTCAGCCGGCCTTGCCTGGCGCCACATTGACCCCCGGGACCCGATGGCGATCAATGGCCTGCTGCACCCGGCCGCCGTCGCGGGCCCTTTCGGCGAAGTCAGCCAGGAAAGACGCCGCAACGCTGTGGCGCTGTGAGGTGCCGATGGCCTGTTGCACCGCGGTGAAATGACCGGGCAGCACCACACTGCCGGCCAGCCGGGCCTGATCGCTCAGCAGCCGCGGGCGCAGGCCCGACAGCGCTTGCAGCCCTTGTGCCACGAACACCTCGAATGATTCGTCGATGCTGCGGGTGAGCACCAGCTCGGCATGCTTCAGGCTGCGCTCCAGATACAGGGCGTAGGCGCCGCCGCTCATGGCTGCAATGCGCACGCCGGCTTGGTCCACGTCTTCCACCCGCTTCAAGGGTGAGCCTGCGGGCACCAGATAGCTGGCCTGGATCTCCAGATAGGCCGGCGAAAAGGCAATGGTCTGCGCCCGCGCCGGCTCGTTGGCCAAAAAGGCCACATCCCAGGCATTTTTCTCGACCGCATCGCCCAGCGGACCCGGTGAGGGATAGGGCACGAATTCAATCGCCACCCCCAACTCAGCCGCCAGCGCTCGGGCCAGATCAGGCACGATGCCCTCGGGCACCTTGTCTCCCGTGCCCGGATTGATCAGCAGAAAATTCGACAGGTTCAGGCCCACCCGCAAGGTGCCGCTGGCGGCCAGCTCCTGTCGGACACGGTCCAGGTCAAAGCTCATGGCGAGCATCCTTTATCAATAGTCAATGAGTCGCGTTATTGCGGACAGTCCTGGGAAGGCTAGTCCCAGCTCAGCCTTGAGCGGCCGGCGCTTGAATATACCCGCCGAGCCAGGCCCTCGCTGGGCGGCCTGGCCTGCCGCACAAACGGCTGACAGGGCAGGCCCCAAACCCGAGCGTGGCGGTGGGTCAGCCCCGGCCGACGACAATGCCCGCATGCATCAGGGAACGGTCAGGCGCAGCGACCCTGGGCAAGAGGCGAAATCCAGCCAGGAATCTCGCCCGGTCGCACAAGACTTGCCTACAGGGCAGGCGCAGCTGCGCGCCGAGATTGCCGGTCTCGAGCAGCGCATTGCGCAGCTGCAGAGTCGCTGCGAAGAGGCCGACTCCTTTGCCCATGTCCTCGCCCATGACCTGCGCTCGCCGCTGAGCGCGATCGACGGTTTTTCCAGCCTGCTTGAGGAGCTCTTGCAAGGCCAAAGTGGCCCGCAGGCCGAGCAGGCACTTCATCTGACGGCCCGACTGCGGGCCAGCGCCCAGCACATGGGCGAGCTGATCGACGGCCTGCAGGCCCTGGCCCGCCTGTCGCGCTCACCGCTGCAGGTCGGCACGGTAGACCTCAGTGCGCTGGCCGTCCAGGTGCTCGACAAAATCGGCCAGCAGCATCCGCGGCTGCAGGCTCAGGTGCAAGCGGGCTTGCAGGCCCAGGGCGATCGGCGATTGCTGCGCCAGTTGCTGGAGAACCTGTTCGACAACGCCCGCAAGTTCAGTGGACATAGCCCACAGTTGCATATTGAATTTGGCCGCCAGAGTGATGCGCCCGGCGCCCAGGATGCCGGGCAAAGCGGCGCCTTCTACGTGCGCGACCACGGCGCCGGCTTTGACATGGCCCAGGCTGAGCGCCTGTTCCACCCCTACCAGCGCCTGCACAGCAGCACACAGTTCGAAGGCCAGGGCCTAGGCCTGGCCATCGTGCATTGCATCGTCACCCGCCATGGCGGGCGGGTGTGGGCGCATTCGGCGCCCGGGCAGGGCACCACGGTTTACTTCACTTTGGGCGCGGTCGACGCGCTCACGCCCCAGCAGGGAATATGAGCATGCAAGACGATCACCGCACCGCCCCGGGCCCGGCCAATGCCGAGCCGGCCCAGGACGCGCCGCGCGCGCCGCGTCGCTCCTCCTTCAAGGCGCAAATGCTGCAGGCGCGGGAAGACGCCATTGTGCAGGCGGTCAACCGCCTGCTCGCTGAAAAAGGCTTTGACCTCATGACCGTCGACGAGGTGGCGGCCGAAGTGGGCATCGCCAAGGCTAGCCTCTACAAGCACTTTCCCAGCAAGGAAGACCTGGCCGCCGCGGCCATGGTGCGGGTGCTCACCCTGGCCGAAGAGTTTCTGGACCAATTGCCCGCCCAGGGCAAACCCATAGAGCAGCTAGAGGCGGTGGTGCGCTGGATGATGCGCCTGCAGCTGGCCGGACAAATGCCCACCCTGCCCAGCCAGAACTCCAGCCTGCGCGCCCGCCTCATGGCCAACCGCGCCTACCTGGACCTGCTCATGCACGTCAGTGACCGGCTGGGCGCGTGGATCGAGGCCGCCCAGGCTGAGCGCAGCATCAACCCCAAGCTGCCGCCCATCCTGGTGCTCTACACCTTGTACTCGCGCGCTTGCGACCCGGTGCTTGAATTCATGAAGGCTGGCGGCCAGTTCGACGACGAGGCCATCATCGAATGGGTCACGCTGACCTGCTTTGACGGACTGCGCGGCTGTTGACGAATTGGAGCCCTGTCAGTCCGCCTCGCTGGCCTTGCGCTCGGCGTACTGCTCGCGTGCCAGTTGTCCGGCCAGGCACAGATCGTCCCAGGCCTTGCCTTTGTCGGCCGGGCTGCGCAGCAGGGTGACCGGGTCGTAGCTGACCACAGCCGGCAGGCCCCACAGGTCGTGCACCTGCCCGCGCAGCCGGCCCAGCGGCTCATCGGTTTCAAGCAGGGCCTGAGCGCCCAGGCGGCCCATGATGAAGACCAGATCCGGCTGGCTGCCCTCCAGCACAGGCTCCAAACCTTCCACCGCGCCGGTCTCGGGCACGCGCAGCAGCGGCGCCAGCCAGACCTGGCTGCCCTGATGCAGGCGGGCGGCGCGCAGCATGGCCTGCAGCAGGCGCTGTGCATCGCCGCTGCTGTCTTGCCTTTGCTCCATCAGCAGCAGCCAGCACGGGCCGCCGGCCTCGCCAGCTTCATGCAGGGCCTGTAGCGCACCGACACGCCAACCTCGCGCAGCGCCTTCGGGCTCGGCGGCGGCTGGGGTGTTGCTAGCTGGCTGTATAGCTGTGGGCGGTGGGCTGGCCCGGTGGCTCTGAGCGGCAGCGTCCTCAGCCGGGGCGGTGCTGGACTTTGTTGGCGCTGGCGGGGCTGGCTTTGCCTTGGCAAGCGCTTGCTCCGGCTCGTCCTCAGCCTGCGCAGCCTGGGTCGGCCACCAGACGCGCACGCCCATTTCGCGCAGCATGGCTTTTTGACGGGCGTCCAGGGTCATGGCGTCAGCGGCAGGCTCATGACCACCGCATCCTCGCGTTTGAAGGGGGCCAGGGGGTAGTAGTTTCGGCGCAGGCCCACGGCTTTGAATCCATAGCGTTCATAGATCTGGCGCGCGCGGACATTGCTGACCCGCACCTCCAACCAAAGCGATTGTGCCCCCTGGGCCTGCGACCAGCGCACCAGCTCGCCGAGCATGTGCAGGGCCAGGCCGCGCCCCTGCTGGTCGGGATCGACCGTGATGTTGAGCAGATGCGCCTCGCCCGGGCTAAGCATGAGCACCAGGTAGCCCAGCAGCGTCTCATCCTGGGTGAGGACCTGGGCGTGGTAGCCGGCCCGCAGCGAGTCGGCAAAATTGCCGCGCGACCAGGGATGGGTATAGGCCCGCTTTTCAATGCGCGCTACCGCATCGAGCCAGGCCTCGGTCATGGACTGCAGCTCCACGGGCGGCAATTGGGCCAGTGCGCTCATGGGGCAGGCCTGCGGTGGGCGGCCAGCTCGGCCGCTTCGGCCTTGGCCACCTTGGCCGCCGATCTTTCCTCGGTGGTTTGGGCCACCTTGTCGCGCACATACAGCGGCAGCGCCTGAGCGGGCGGCACCGCCTGCTGCAGCAGGCTGGGGGCCAGCCGCAACAGCGCAGCGGCCGTGGGCAGGGCTGCTATCCACCGGCTGCCCGCCGGCAACTCGGCCAGGCGTTGTGGGTAGACCGCCAGCGCATTGCTTGCCACCAGCCGGTTTGCCGCTGCAGGAAAGCACACTGCCTCCGGCGCGCAAAGCTGGCAGGCACCGAGTGCCTGCCACTGCCCGTCTGTCCACTCGAAGTGCTGCACATAGACCTCGTCCATGCGGGCGTCAAGCACCGCGCTGACCTGCATGCTCTGCGCGCCGGCAACACCGCCGGTCATTGCCTCAAAACGCGCCTCTTCGGCAACGGCCAGCAGGGTGTCGATCGGCAAGACCGGCCGCTGACTGCCATAGGCCAGGCCCTGCGCGACCGCACAGGCGGTGCGCAGCCCGGTGAAGGAGCCCGGCCCACGCCCGAACACGATGGCGTCGAGCGCGTTCAGGCTCAAGCCGGCCTGCGCGAGCAGGTCCAGCACGGTCGGGATCAGGGTGCTGGAGGACTGTGCCGCACCGGGACCGCTGTGCAACCAATAACGCTCGCCATGGCGCACCCCCACCGACATTTGGTCGGTGCTGGTGTCAAAGGCCAGCAGGCGTGGCTCGGAAGTGGCGGCGGTCAAGGTAATGCTGCGGGGAGGGTGAGCGGACGATTATCCCGGCAAGGGCTCGGGGCTGCCTTAGGGCAAGGGCGCGAGGCTGCCTCAGTCCAATAGGCGGGCTTGCTGGCATGGTTTTGCAAGGCAGACCATAAGCGAAGTTGGGGAGGTGGAGGTGGAGGTGGAGGTGGAGGTGGGAGTGGGAGTGGGAGTGGGAGTGGGAGTGGGAGTGGGAGTGGGAGCCGCGCCCTCGCGGCGATGCGGCTATTGATCAGGCCCGACGCAACGGACGAATCCCAGGCCCTTGCAGTAGCAGCCCCGGGCAAAGCATCCGCCCCGTATCATCGCCGCATGCCCGCGTCCCTTCTGTCTGCCATGCGCCTGACCCTGGCCTGTGGGCTTGCGGCTGCCGCTGCCTTGAGCCACGCCCGCACCGTCGACCCATTGCCGCCGGTGGTGGTGCAGGCCTTGCAGCGGGCGCAGGTACCGGCACAGGCCGCCGCCTTCATGGTGCTTGATTTGGACAGTGGGCAGGTGCGCCTCAATCACCGTGGCGGCGAACTGATGAATCCGGCCTCGGTGATCAAGCTGCTGACTACCTCAGCCGCCCTCGACCTGCTGGGACCAGACCATACCTGGACCACCACCGTGCTGGCCGACGGACTCTT
>CANHGF010000015.1 GCA_947460065.1 Comamonadaceae bacterium | reverse complement strand
GGCAGCGATCCTTTTGTCAGCGGCGGTGCGGCTGAAGTGCGGCGCGCGACGCTGACCATCGCGCTGAGCGAGCGCGGCCAGCGGCCGCGCAAGCAGGTGATCGAGGCCAATATCCGGCGCGCCATGGGCGATTTGCCCGGTGTGCGCACCAAGGTCGGTCTGGGCGGCTCGGGCGAAAAGTATGTGCTGGTGCTCACCGGCGAAGACCCGCAGGCCCTGCGGCAGGCCGCTTTGGCGGTGGAAAAGGATTTGCGCACCATCCCCGGGCTCGGGCAGATCGCTTCCTCGGCCAGCCTGGTGCGGCCCGAGATTGCGGTGCGGCCTGATTTCGCCCGCGCGGCCGATCTGGGGGTCAGCAGCGCGGCGATCGCGCAGACCTTGCGGGTGGCCACGCTGGGCGATTACGAGCAGCAGCTGCCCAAACTCAATGTGTCGCAGCGGCAGGTGCCCATCGTGGTGCAACTCGATGCGGCGGCGCGCAAGGACCTGGCTCAGATTGAGCGCCTGATGGTCCCTGGCAGCCGCGGCCCGGTCATGCTCGGACAGGTGGCCAAGGTGGAGGTTGCCGGCGGTCCGGCGGTGATCGACCGCTATGACCGTCAGCGCAATGTGACCTTCGAGGTCGAGCTCTCCGGCCTGCCTCTGGGCGAGGTCACTCAGGCCGCGCAAAAGCTGCCGGCCCTGCAGAACCTGCCGCCTGGCGTCAAAGTGGTGGAGGTTGGCGATGCCGAGGTGATGGGTGAGCTGTTTGCCAGCTTCGCCTTGGCCATGGGCGTAGGCGTGCTGTGTATCTACCTTGTGCTGGTGCTGCTGTTCCAGGGCTTTTTGCATCCGCTGACCATCCTGGCAGCACTGCCCTTGTCGCTCGGTGGCGCATTCGTGGGCCTGTTGCTGGCGCAGAAGAGCTTTTCCATGCCCTCTTTGATCGGGCTGATCATGCTCATGGGTGTGGCCACCAAAAATTCCATCTTGCTGGTGGAATATGCGATCGTGGCGCGCCGGGGGCAGCCTGCCATGGGCGATCTGCCGGCAGTGGCGCCCATGTCGCGCTGGGACGCGCTGCTCGATGCCTGCCACAAGCGTGCCCGCCCCATCGTGATGACAACGATTGCCATGGCCGCTGGCATGATGCCGATCGCGCTGGGCTGGGGTTCGGCCGATGTGAGCTTTCGCTCGCCCATGGCCATCGCGGTCATCGGTGGGCTGCTCACCAGCACTTTGCTGAGCCTGCTGGTGATCCCGGTGGTCTTCACCTATCTGGATGACATCGGCCAGTGGAGCGCCCGCCTGTGGCGGCGCTTGCGCGGCGGCACACCGGCGACGGCCGGCTCCGCGCCCTAGTTCTGCCGGATTTTTTCTACCAGCGCGGTGGTGGAGTAGCCGTCGACAAAGGGCAGGGCCAGGGCCTTGCCGCCCCAGCTTTGCACCAGCGCGGTCTCGGGCAGTTTGCTCATGTCGCAGTCGCCGCCCTTGACCAAAATGTCAGGCCGCAACTGGCTGATCAGAGCCACGGGCGTGTCCTCATCAAAGAAGGTCACCATGTCGACCGACTGCAGGGCTGCGAGCATGAAGGCGCGATCGGCCTGTCGGTTCAAGGGCCGCTCGGGTCCCTTGCCCAGACGCCGCGCCGATGCGTCGGTGTTGATGGCCACCAGCAAGCTGGCGCCGAGGTCGCGGGCGCGGGCCAGGTAGCTGACGTGGCCGCGGTGCAGCACATCGAACACGCCATTGGTCATGACCAGGGGGCGGGCCAGTTCGGCCACTCTTTGCTGGATTTGCTCGCGCGTTGCGATCTTGTCCGGCAGGACTGACGCAAACTGTGGCTTCACGCTGCTTGCGGCCGCGTGGGAGGCGCGAGCTGGGCCATCAGGTCCTTGCGGAAGCGGTTGAGCTCCTGCACCGTCTGGAAGCTGCGGTTCATCAGCAGACCCATGTTGTGCAGGATGCGCTCGACCACCTTGGTCTCCCACTCGGCATCGAAATTGATCTGCTGGCTCAGCCAGTGCTCAAGCCACTGCGGGTCGGGCAGGCGCGACTGTATGGTGTCGCGTGGGAACAGTGATTTGTTCACATGCAGATTGGTCGGGTGCAGGGCCTGGGCGGTGCGCTTGGCGCTGGCCATCAGCACACCGACCTTGCTAAAGGCAGCCCTGGCTTCGTCGCCGAAGCGACCGATCGCCCGCTTCATGTAGCGCAGGTAAGCGCCGCCGTGGCGAGCCTCGTCCTGGCTCAGTTGGGTATAGATCTGGCGTATCACCGGTTCGGTATGCCACTGCGCAGCCCTGCGGTACCAGTGGTTGAGCCGGATCTCGCCACAAAAATGCAGCATCAAGGTTTCCAGCGCCGGCGCTGGCTCAAACTCGAAGCGCACTTCGTGTAATTCCTCTTCGCTGGGCGCCAACTCGGGGCGAAAGCGTCGCAGGTATTCCATAAGCACCAGCGAATGCTTTTGCTCCTCGAAGAACCAGATCGACATGAAGGCCGAAAAGTCGCTGTCCTCGCGGTTGTCGCGCAGGAACATCTCGGTGGCCGGCAGCGCCGCCCATTCGGTGATGGCGTTCATCTTGATCGTCAGGGCCTGCTCGTCGGACAGCAGGCTGGCGTCGAACTGGCTCCAGGGAATGTCTTTATCCATATCCCAGCGTACGGATTCGAGTTGCTTGAACAATTCAGGATAGAGCATGGCTGATCTCACAGGACCCGGCGACCGGCAAACGCCGCAATTTTAGGCGCAGGCTTATCTGCTGTCCTGTGTGGCGTACATTAGCCCGAGCCCTTGTGGTGTCAGCTTGGATTGACGCTGGGCTTGGGGTTTTTTACTGCTTTAGCCCTGTTAAGCCCTTGTTAAGCCCCTTTCGAGACCCTCGGAGACTCGTATGAAAGCCTCGCTTTTTCGCATCTTGCGCCTGGCCACGCTGGTTCTTGGCACTGTGGCGCTCGCGCCTGTGCTGGCGCAGACCGCGCCGGCTATGGCCGCTGGCAACTGCCCGGCCCTGCTGCAACATACGGCTGAGCGGCTGCAGGATGAAAAGCCGCAGTCCCTGTGCCAGTACACCGGTAAGGTCTTGCTGGTGGTCAACACCGCCAGTTTCTGCGGCTTTACCTCGCAGTACTCCGGCCTGGAAGCCTTGCATGCCCGCTACAAGGACCAGGGCCTCGTGGTGCTTGGCTTTCCGTCCAACGACTTTGCGCAGGAGCGGGGCAGCAACAAGGACATCGCTGATTTCTGCGAAAGCACCTTCGGCGTCAAATTTCCCATGTTTACCAAAACCACGGTGACCGGCAAGGATGCTCACCCTTTTTACAAGCGACTGGCGGCCGAGGCTGGCTCTTCCCCCCGCTGGAATTTTTACAAGTACCTGATTGGAAGGGATGGGAAGGTAGTGAGTGCTTACGGCTCTACAACCGGCCCTCAGGATTCCCGCATAACCAAGCAAATTGAGCAACTGCTTGCAAAAAATAACTGATCAGTCATAAAATGACCGTACAGTATGCTTTTGTTCGATCGCAGGCTGAACAGGGGTAAGTGCATGCAGTATGGCGGGCTTGATGCGGCGGTGATGTCGGGAATTGACAGCCCTTCGCGAGCGACTTATCCGTGCTCCGTGCCCGGGCCTCGGTCTCGATCGAAGCGGTTTTCTGTTGCGAAGCCTTCCGGCGCCGTCAGGCCTGGTTGCAAGCTCGGGGTGTCTCTCCTCCTCCCTCCCTCCCTCCATTACCTCGGGACGCTTCGCGACGTTTTTCTTTTCAGGCAGGGTTCATGGGTTTAGCGCTGCGCGGCGCCCCGCCGCTGTCTGGCTCGACCGGGCCTGGCAAGGGCCCCCGGGTGGCCATCGTCGGCTCGGGCATCTCCGGCCTGGCCGCCGCGCACCAGTTGCGTGGGCAGGCCCAGATCAGCCTGTTTGAGGCTGCCGATTATTTTGGCGGCCATACCCACACGGTGGACGTGACCTTGCCTACCGAACAGGGTCTGATGACCCATGGGGTCGATACCGGTTTTCTGGTCTTCAACGAGCGCACCTACCCTGGGCTGATCGCCCTGTTTGCGGAACTGGGCGTGCCCACTGCAAAGTCGGACATGTCGTTTTCGGTGCAGGCTCCTGCGGGTCGATCGCGGTCGGCGCTGGAGTGGAGTGGCTCTGACCTCAATACCGTGTTTGCTCAGCGCAGTAATTTGCTGCGGCCGGGCTTTTGGCGCATGCTCAGGGACATCCTGCGCTTTAACCGCGTCTGTACCGAGTTGGCGCGGGGCCTGGAGCAGGGCCAGGCCGATGCGCGGCTGCTGCAACCGCTGTCCTTCTTTCTGCGCGAGCAGGGGCTGTCTGACGAATTTCGCGACGGCTATTTTTTGCCCATGATGGGCTGCATCTGGTCATGTCCCACCGACCAGATGCTGCAATTTCCGGTAGCGACCATGGTCCGCTTTTGTCACAACCACGGCCTGCTGCAGGTCAGCGATCGGCCTCAGTGGTGGACGGTGCGCGGCGGGGCGCGTGACTATGTGCACAAGATCACCGCCGCCATCG
Organism: Comamonadaceae bacterium; assembly: GCA_947460065.1. Lineage (GTDB taxonomy): Bacteria > Pseudomonadota > Gammaproteobacteria > Burkholderiales > Burkholderiaceae_C > Polaromonas. The sequence continues at coordinate 11,438 of CANHGF010000015.1, read as the reverse complement.
AAGACAAGCGACTGAACAGTCCGGTACTTTTGATCGAGCGCGACGGTGCGGGCGTGCGCATCACCAGCGAGCGCGAGGGTCGCACACTGACCGAGTCCTTCGACAAGGTGATTCTGGCCGGCCACAGCGACCAGAGCCTGGCCATGCTCAGGCAGCCCAGCGCCTTAGAGCGCCAGCTGCTGGGCGCCATCGGCTACCAGCCCAACCGGGCGGTGCTGCACACCGACGAGTCGGTGCTGCCCAAGCGGCGCCTGGCCTGGGCCGCCTGGAACTATGAGCGCGCGGCCGATGTGGGGCGCGAATCGGCTCAGGTCTGTCTCCACTATTTGCTCAACATGCTGCAGCCACTGCCCTTCAAGCAGTCGGTCATCGTCTCGCTCAACCCGGTGCGCCGTATTGATCCGGCCCAGGTGATCGGTGAGTACGACTATTCCCATCCGGTGTTCGATGGCGCGGCCATCGCGGCGCAGCAGCAGCTCGATCAGATCCAGGGTCACCAGCACAGCTACTTTTGCGGCGCCTGGGCCGGCTACGGTTTTCATGAGGACGGCCTCAAGTCAGGGCTGCAGGCCGCGCGGCAGTTGCTGGCAGACTGGGCTGAGCAGACCAGCGCGCCTGTACGGGCGGCGGCATGAGCACCGTGGCACCGGCTGCAGCCGCCACCGGCGGCGCTGTGCAGCCCCTGATTGGTTTTGGCCAAGTTCGTCATGAACGCTTGCGCCCGGCAGCCAATGTCTTTAGTTATCCCACCTTCTTTTTGATGCTGCCCTTGCGCAGCATGGCTGGTCAGGGCAGCGGTGCGCTCGCGCGCAACCGTGCCGGCTGGCTCAGCTTCCACGACAGCGATCATGGCAAGGGCGGTGCCGACTGCCTGGCCTGGATCGATGAGCTGCTGGCCGGCGAAGGCCTGAGCGCGCCCGGCGAGGTCTGGCTGCACACTTATCCGCGCATGCTCGGCTATACCTTCAAGCCCGTGAGCTTCTGGTACTGCCACGACGAGGCGGGCCAATTGCGCGCCATCGTGGTCGAGGTCAACAACACCTTTGGCGAGCGCCACTGCTATTTGCTCGACGCGCCACGCTATGGCCAGACGCTGCAGGCGCGCAAGGTGTTTCACGTCTCGCCCTTTTGCAATGTCGAGGGCAGCTACCAATTTCGCTTCATGCGCACCTCGCGCGAGGGTGTCGAACGCACTGTGGCGCGCATCGACTATGACGACGAAGCCGGCCCCCTGCTCAAGACCAGTGTGGCCGGTGCGCTCGAACCGATCAGCACGGCCAATATGCGCCGGGCGTTGTGGTCTTACCCGGCCATGACCTTGGGCGTCATGGCCCGCATTCACTGGCAGGCGCTCAGGCTGTGGCTCAAGCGCGTGCCCTTCTTTCATAAACCGGTGCCGCCTGAGCGCTTTCTCACACGATGAACACCGCCGCCAACACCGCCGCAGCCGCCAAGTTCAGCCTGCCGGCGGGCGCCCCCGCAGCAGCACGTACCGTGCTGGACATGCTCCACAGGCTCAAGCACGGTAGCCTGAGTCTGACCTTGCCCGATGGCTCGCAGCACCGTTTTGGTGGGGGCGAGTTTCCCAATGCCAGCCTGCGCCTGCACAACTGGAAGGTCTGTGCGGCGGCCCTGAAGTCCGGCGACATCGGCTTTGCCGAGGGCTATATCGACGGCGACTGGAGCACTGGCGACCTGAGCGCCTTGTTGCGCCTGTTCATTGCCAACCGCCGCGAGGTGGAAGACGTGATCTACGGCACCTGGCTGGGCCGACTGGCCTACCGCATCCGCCATTTGCTGCATCGCAACACCCGCAGCAACAGCCAGAAAAACATCCATGCACACTACGACCTGGGCAATGCCTTCTACGAGCTTTGGCTCGATGGCACGATGAATTACAGCTCGGCCCTGTTCGAGTCGCCACAGACGCCTATGCAGCAAGCGCAGCGCGCCAAAGTAGCGCGCGCGCTGCGCATGACGGATGTCAAGGCCGGCGACCGGGTGCTCGAGATCGGCTGCGGCTGGGGGGCTTTGGCCGAGATGGCCAGCGTGGAATTTGGCGCCAGCCTGGTGGGCGTGACGCTGAGTACCGAGCAGCTGGCCTGGGCGCGTGCGCGCATGGAGCGCTGCGGCGTGGCCGAGCGGGTGGACCTGCGCTTGCAGGATTACCGTGACATCGGTCGCGCAAGCGCCGCCGACGGCCAGTTTGATGCGATCTGTTCGATCGAGATGATCGAGGCCGTTGGCCGTGAATACTGGCCGACCTACTTTTCCACCGTGGCCCGCTTGCTCAAGCCCGGCGGTAAGGCCTGCATTCAGAGCATCGTGATTGCTGACGAACTGTTCGAGCGTTATTTGCAGTCCACTGACTTCATTCAGCAGTACGTTTTCCCCGGCGGCTGCCTGCCCAGCCCGCAGGCCTTTCGCGAGCAGGTCCGTCAGGCCGGCTTGGAGGTGGTCGACGAGTTTTGCTTTGGCCAGGACTATGCCGAAACCTTGCGGCAGTGGCGCCAGACCTTCATGGCGCGCGAGCAGGAGGTGCTGGCTCTGGGCTTTGATCAGCGTTTCATGCGCATCTGGGAGTTCTACCTCGCCTATTGCGAGGCGGCATTTTCCGAGCGCAACACCGACGTCGTGCAGTACACCCTGCGCAAGCCTTGAGTCAAGGTCTGTCTGCCATGTCCATGCCTCTGAGCCGCCGCGCCGCTCTCGCCACTCTTATAGGCAGCAGCTTTGCGCCGGTCTGGGCGCAGCCAGCCCCTTTGCCTGCCGATCTGGCCGGCAGCGAGCTGGCCGTGCGCGGCCAGCAGCGCTTTCGGGTCTGGGGCTTCGAGGTCTACGACGCCAGCTTGTGGACCACGCCCAGCTTCAACCCCAACCAGAGCGAGACGCAGTTGCTAGCGCTCGAGCTGCACTATCTGCGCGACTTTGCGGCCAAGGACATCGCCGAGCGATCGATCAAGGAAATGCGGCGCAGCGTTCCGATGTCGGCGGAGCAGGAAAACCGCTGGATGGCCGAGATGCTGCGGGTGCTGCCCGATGTTCGCCGGGGCGACCGCCTGCTCGGCTTGCAGCGCCCGGGTGAAGCGGCGGTGTTCTGGCACAACGGTCGGCTGCGCGGCGAGGTCAGGGACGCAGAATTTGCCCGGCGTTTTTTTGGGATCTGGCTTTCGCCCCAAACCTCCGAACCTGCTTTGCGGCGCGCCTTGCTGGGCAGCCCCTTATGAGCGGGGCCTTCGGCTGGCGCAACGCAGTGGCCTATGGCTTGATGGGCCTGCCGTTGGCCTTCGCCGCCTTGCCCTTGTACGTCATCTTGCCCAATCACTATGCACGGCAATTTGGCGTGCCGCTGGCGGCCTTGGGCGCGGTCTTGCTCGGCGCCCGCCTGCTCGATGCCTTGATCGATCCCTGGCTGGGCCGCTTCAATGACTGGCTGATGCTGCGCTCGAGCGCGGCGGTGCTGGCCGCCAGCGCAGTGGCGGCAGCGCTGCTGGCTGCTGGTTTGCTGCTGCTGTTTTTCCCGACCTTGCTGCTGTCTGAGCCCAGTGTGTCCGACCTGCTGCGCTGGGCGGCCCTGATGCTGATGCTAACCTATCTGGGCTACAGCCTGCTGAGCATCTCGCACCAAAGCTGGGGCGCGCTGCTCGGCGGCAACGAGGCCCAGCGCGGGCGCATCACCGGCACCCGCGAAGCCTTGGCGCTGGCCGGTGTGCTGCTTGCCGCGGTGCTGCCATCGCTGCTGGGCCTGCCGGGCGCCCTGGCCTTGTTTGCCGGTTTTCTGTTGCTGGCATGGTGGACCTGGCGGCGCAGTGTGCCGCCGCAGTTGCTACCCAATGGCGGTGGGCACACCGGCCTGATGCAGCCGCTGCGCGATGGGCGCTTTGTCCGCCTGCTCGGTGTGTTCATGCTCAACGGCATTGCCAGCGCGGTGCCCGCCACCCTGGTGCTGTTTTTCGTGCAGGACAGGCTGCAGGCCCCGACCCAGATGGAGCCGGCATTTCTAGGCGTCTACTTTCTCAGCGCCGCTGTCTCCATACCGCTGTGGCTGGCCCTGGTGCGCCGCCTGGGGCTGGCGCGCAGCTGGCTGCTGGGCATGGTGCTGGCGGTGCTGGTGTTTATCTGGGCGGGCGTGCTGTCGGCTGGCGATGCCTGGCTGTTTTTGGGGGTCTGCGCCCTCTCAGGCCTGGCCCTGGGTGCCGATCTGGCCTTGCCCTCGGCCATGCTTGCGGGCTTGTTGCAACTGCGGCCCGGTGGGCCCGCCATGGCCGGTGCCTATTTTGGTTGGTGGAATTTCGCCGCCAAGCTCAACCTGGCGCTCGCAGCCGGGCTGGCGCTGCCCTTGCTCGAAGGCTTTGGCTACCAACCGGGCGCCCGCGACCCGCAGGCCCTGCAGGCGCTGACTTTGGCCTACTGCATCTTGCCTTGTGTGCTGAAGGTCCTGGCCTGCTGGGGCTTGTATGTTGGAATCATTCGGGCCGAACCTCGGCCTGTGCAGGAGGTGTCCTCATGAAGAATTTGATTTTTGGATTTCGCAGCCGCTGGGCTGCTGCGGCGCTGGCGCTCATGCTGACCGGCCTGATGGGCTGCGCCGGCCCCCAGGTCAGCGACTATGCCCGGCAGGAGCCCAAGCTGGATCTGCGTCAGTATTTCAACGGCACGCTCGATGCTTATGGCATCTTCACCGACCGCTCGGGCCAGGTGGTCAAGCGGTTTACCGTGGTGATGAAGTGCAGCTGGAGCGGACCCGCCGGGCAGGAGACGGGTGTGCTCGACGAGGAGTTCACCTATTCCGACGGCACGCGTGATCGCCGGGTCTGGACCTTGAAGCGCACTGGCGAGGGTCGCTATATAGGCACTGCCGCCGACGTGGCCGGGCAGGCCCTGGGCGAAGAAAGCGGCAACGCATTTCGCTTTGGCTATACCTTGCGCCTGCCGGTCGACGGCCGAACCTATGAGGTGCAGTTTGACGACTGGATGTACCTGATGGATCCCCGTGTCATGCTCAACAAGGCAGTGATGAGCAAGTTTGGCTTCCGACTGGGCGAGGTCACCCTCTCCTTCGTCAAGCGCTGAGCCACCCTTCATGGCTCAAAACCCTCCCATCACCGACTGGCGCGGCAAGACAGTCTGGCTCATTGGTGCCTCCAGCGGCATCGGCCTGGCCACGGCCGCAGCCCTGCATGAGCGGGGCGCGCAGGTGGTGGTCTCGGCTCGGCAGGACCCCCTCTTGCAGGACTTTGTCGTCGCTCATCCGGGCGCCAGGGCCCGCGCACTCGACGTCACCGATGCCGACGCGGTGCGGACGCTGGCCGCTGCTTTGCTGGCGCAAGGCCCGCTCGATCTGGTGGTCTATTGCGTAGGTCACTACAAAGCCCAGCGGGCCTATGACTTCGATGTGGCCCAGATGCTGCAGCACCAGCAGATCAACTATGTCGGCGCCTTGTACGTGCTCGATGCGGTGCTCCCGGCCATGCTCGCGCGCGGCAGCGGGCACCTGAGCTTGATTGCCAGCGTCGCCGGCTACCGCGGCCTGCCCAAGAGCCTGGCTTATGGCCCGACCAAGGCGGCGCTGATCAACCTGGCCGAGAGCCTGTACGGTGATTTGCAGCCGCGCGGCATAGGCGTGAGTCTGGTCAATCCGGGTTTTGTGCAAACGCCGCTGACTGCGCAGAACAGCTTTCACATGCCGGCCCTGATCACTCCGCAGCAGGCCGCGCGTGAGATGTTGGCCGGTTGGCACCGTGGGCGCTTTGAAATTCACTACCCGCGCCGCTTCACCTACTTCATGAAGCTGCTGCAGTCGCTGCCCTATGCGCTCTACCTGCCTTTGCTTCGGCGCATGGTCAAGGAGCAGGGCTGATGGCAGTCGATGTGGCCGAGCGGGTGCAGGCCCTGGTCCAATTTTTCGAGCAGTTGCAGCGCAGCGATCTGCCCCGGCTGTCCCAGCTCTATGCCGCCCAGGCCTATTTCAAGGACCCGTTCAACGAGGTACGCGGCCCGGCGCAGATCGAGCGCATCTTTGAGCACATGTATGAGGCGCTCGATCAGCCGCATTTTGTGGTCACCGATCGGGTCCTTCAGGACCAGCAGTGCTTTTTGGTGTGGGAGTTTCGCTTTCGTTTCAGGCGCTTTGACCGCGGCACCTGGCAGGCGGTGCGCGGCAGCTCCCACCTGCGATATGACGAGCAGGGTCTGGTGGACTACCACCGCGATTACTGGGACACGGCCGAGGAGCTCTACGAAAAGATCCCCGGCATTGGGGCCATGATGCGCTGGCTCAGGCGCCAGGCCAATCGCTAAGGCAGGTTGAGCTCAAAGCGGCTTCAGGCCGGCTCGGTGTCGATGAAGCTCTGGCGCTGCAGCAGCCTTTCCTGCAATCGTGCCAGATTAGGATGTTGCTCGCGCCAGTTGATGTGGGCAAAGCGCAGGTCCAGGTAGGCCAGTGCGCAGCCCACGGAAATGTCCGACAAGCTCAGGTGCAAGCCGCTGCAAAAGCTTTTGTCGCCCAGGCCCGTGCTCATGGCGCGCACAGCCGCGTCGACCTTGTCCATCTGCCGGTCTATCCAGGCCTGGCTGCGCTCGCCTTCCTTGCGCCCCGGCCAGGTGGCTTCGAGCCGGGCCAGCACACAGGCATCGAGCGCGCCGTCGGCCAGGGCCTCCCAGGTTTTGACTTCGGCGCGCTCGCGGCCGCTGGTCGGAATCAACTTACCCACGGGCGATAGCGTGTCCAGGTATTCGACGATGACGCGCGAATCGAACACCGCTTCGCCGCCTTCCATCACCAGGCAGGGCACCTTGCCCAGGGGGTTGGATTCGGCCATGCGGGTATCGGCGGACCAGACGTCTTCGAGCACGAACTGGTAATCGAGCTTCTTTTCTGCCATCACGATGCGCACTTTGCGAACATAGGGGCTGGTGGGGGATCCAATGAGTTTCATCGTGTTTTTGTGGGCAAAAGGTGGCTCAGCGAGCGCTTGATTCTAGCCACGGATATCCGGCGTTCGCAGGAGCCGTGGAGCCTTTGAAGATGTACCTGTCGCTTCGATGCCAGAGTGCACCAAGGCAGGGCGGGCGCATGGGTCTGAAGGCGACCTCCCTACAATGTCAACATGTCTTCAAGCACCATCAATGCGCTGTCCCCGCTCGACGGCCGCTATGCCTCCAAGCTGCAGGATCTGCGCCCTCTGATGTCCGAGCAGGGCTATATGCACAGGCGGGTGCAGGTGGAGGTGGCCTGGTTTATCGCGCTGTCCGATGCCGGCTTCGAGCAGTTCAAGCCCCTGAGTGAGGCTGCCCGTGCGCATTTGCAGGCACTGGTCAGTGGCTTTTCCATGGCGGATGCCCTGGCCATCAAGGACATCGAGAAGACCACCAATCATGATGTGAAGGCGGTCGAGTACTGGCTCAAGTCTCAGCTTCAGGGCCAGCCCGAACTCGAGGCGGCGGCCGAATTCGTGCACTTTGCCTGCACCAGTGAGGACATCAACAACACCAGCCATGCGCTGCAGCTCAAGAGCAGCCGCGACAGTGTGCTGCTGCCCGCGCTCGATCTGATCATCGCCAGCTTGCGCGCCATGGCCCATCAGTATGCGGCGGTGCCCATGCTCAGCCGCACGCACGGCCAGACGGCCAGCCCGACCACGGTGGGCAAGGAGATGGCCAATGTGGTGGCAAGGCTTGCAGGCGCGCGCGAGAAAATCGCTGCAGTGCGTATTTTGGGCAAGATGAACGGCGCGGTGGGTAACTACAACGCGCACCTGTCGGCCTGGCCAGATTTTGATTGGCAGGCCTTCAGCCGCCGGGTGGTCGAGTCGCCCGAGCCGCAGGGCCTAGGGCTGAGCTTTCAGGACTACAGCACGCAGATCGAGCCTCACGATTACATGGCCGAGCTGTTTGACGCGGTGGCTCGCGCCAACACCATCCTGATTGACTTGGCCCGCGATATCTGGGGCTATGTCAGCCTGGGTTACTTCAAGCAGCGCCTGAAAGCCGGTGAAATTGGTTCGTCGACCATGCCGCACAAGGTCAACCCCATCGATTTTGAAAACGCCGAGGGCAATCTGGGCCTGGCCAATGCGCTGTTGCGCCATTTGAGTGAGAAGCTGCCGATCAGCCGCTGGCAGCGTGACCTGACCGACTCCACCGTGCTGCGCAACCTGGGCGTGGCCTTCGGCCATGCGGTACTGGCCTATCGTTCGCTCAGCCTGGGTCTGGGCAAGCTCGAGCTCAACCAGGAGGCGCTGCAGGCCGATCTGGATACCGCCTGGGAGGTGCTGGCCGAACCGATACAGACGGTCATGCGTCGCTACGGCGTCTCCGGCGCCTATGAGCAGCTCAAGGAAGTCACCCGCGGCAAGACGGTCAGCGCCGAGGCCCTGCATGGACTGATCCGCAGCCTGGCCATTCCCGAGGCCGAAAAGCAGCGCCTGCTGGCCATGAGCCCGGCCACTTATATTGGGCGGGCGGCCGAGCTGGCCCGCCGCGCCTGAGCCTTCTTTCTAGGAGCTGCTGGGCGCTGAGGCCTTGGCCGCGGATTCGGTGCGTCGCTCCAGTGCGCGATCGGCATAGCGTCCAAAGCGCCAGGCGCTGCCTTCTCGCATGATGCGCCGCCAGCTGGCACGCTTGGCCCCAGGGCTCATCTGCGGCCACAACTGGACTTCGCCGAAGGTGCGCCCGCAGCCCTTGCAGATGTCGTCGCCTTGGCTGGTCGAGCAGATGGCGATGCAGGGCGTGTCGGGGGTGCTGTCGTACCAGGCCGTCCAGGCGGCCATGGCCTTGGCCGGGAAGCTGGCTTCGTCGGCCTCATCCTGGCGGTAGTACACCATCAGCGCGTAGACCTCGGCCAGGGCCCTGAGCTCAGGGGCCAGGGTAAAGCCGTCTGGCGAGGGGCTTTTTTCGCGCCAGAAATTGATGGCCGCCTCGATGTCGGTGATGTGCAATGTGGTCATAGGGGCGGGCAGGACCCGAGGCGCGGGGCGCTGATTATGCGGCAAGCCGGGCTGACAGTGTCGCCCCGGCGCGTCAGTAAAGCCCCTGATTTCTTTAGGCTTGATTTTTGTAGTTTAATCAGGGTTCTGAAGGGGAGTAACTCCCAAGTCTTGCCGACTATTCTTCCAACAGTCACAACGGCAAGATCAACGACAAGTCGTCATTACGAGGCCTCAGCCTCCGGCTTGTTGGGCGATCCAGCGACACTGGAGTGCCGAGCCAGACCTTCGATTGAAACCTGCGTGTGGGTGACGTCGAGGGCTGTTTTTATTTACGATTCCTCGTCCGTCTCCTCACTGGGGTTCGCGCGCAAGCCATGTGGCCTGCGCGAACTGGGTATGGAGTAATTCATGGAACTTTTCTCGACGGCCTGGTGGTCTGCGCTCATGGCCATCATCCTGATCGATCTGGTGCTCGCGGGTGACAACGCCATTGTGATCGCCTTGGCGGCCCGCAGCCTTCCCCCCCAACTACAGCGCAAAGCCATCATCTGGGGCACCGTGGGTGCGATCGCTGTGCGATCTGTCATGACCTTGGGCGTAGTCTGGTTGCTGCAAGTGCCTGGCCTGATGCTGGTGGGTGGCCTGGGCCTGGTCTGGATTGCTTACAAACTGTTGGCCGATCAGGGCGGTGAGGAGCACGATGGACCGGTGGCCAGCACTTTCTGGGGCGCCATGAAGACCATCGTTGTGGCTGACGCCCTCATGGGAGTTGACAACGTCCTGGGCGTGGCTGGTGCCGCACACGGCTCCTTTGATCTGGTGGTCATCGGTTTGCTCATTAGCGTACCGATCGTGGTGTTTGGCAGCTCAATCGTGCTCAAACTGGTCGAGCGCTTTCCCATCATCATTCAGCTCGGCTCGGCTGTGCTGGCCTTCACTGCGGCCAAGATGGTGGTCAGTGAACCGCTGCTGGCGGACTTCTATGGCAAGGACCCGTCCTGGAGCAATGGCCAAGCCACGCAGGCCTTGGCACGCTGGGTGACTTACGGGGTGGCTGTGGCTGGCGTTCTGGGCGCTGGCTGGTGGGCGGCTCGCCGCTCGCGCGGGCCCGACGACATGCTGCCGCAGTGAGCTTCGGCTTGACCCTTTTCGATTCCGACAACGTACGACAACACAAGGAGTAGGACATGGACAAATGGATCGTTTATGTAGATGAAGTTGAGCATGCCTTGCAGGTTTTGCGGCCTGTGGTCGAGGCCGCCGGCCAGCGTCAGCCGGTGCAGTGGATGTTGGTGGCATGCCCGCCGCGCGTCACCCACCATGCCAGCAAGTGGGTGACCCACAGCGCGCGGGAGAGCTGGCGCGGCAAATGGTCGGAGAAGGTCTTCAGCCGCCTGGTGCCTGTGCTCAAAGCCTCTGGTGATGATGTGCTGCCGCTGATGGGCAAGTCCAACTTGGTTTCCCAGACCGAAAGCTTGATGCGCACGCACGGCGCGGCCCGGGTGCTCGATGCGCGCAGGCCCAAGTTCGGGCAGGCTCTGGAGCCCGTCACCGCCACTCAGGCGCCTGAGCCTCAAGGCGCGATGGGTATTTTCACAGCGGTCGCCGGCGCGGGCCTGCTGGTGAGCCTGGACTGAGCCGGCGCTCGCGCTTCAGCGCAGCCAGCCTCGTTGCCTGAAGTACCACATTGGCAGCAAGGCGCTGGCGATCATCAGCGTCAGCGCGTAGGCGTAGCCCCATTGCCAGTCCAGTTCGGGCATGAACTTGAAGTTCATACCGTACAGGCTGGCAATCAAAGTGGGCGGCAACAGGGCGACGCTGGCCACAGAAAAGATCTTGATGATCTTGTTCTGATTGATGTTGATGAAGCCCACCGTGGCGTCCATCAAGAAGTTGATCTTCTCGAACAGGAAGGCGGTGTGCGAGTCCAGCGAGTCGATGTCGCGCAGGATCTGGCGCGCATCTTCAAACTGTTCGGCACCCAGCATCTTGCTGCGCATCATGAAGCTGAGTGCGCGGCGCGTGTCCATCATGTTGCGGCGGATGCGGCCTGAGAGGTCTTCGTGGCGCGCAATGGCCGCCAGCACCTCGCCGGCGAGCTCGTCGGTCACATTGCCCGACAACACCTTGGTGCTGACCTTCTCCAGGTCCACATAAATGCCCTCGATGGTGTCGGCCGAATACTCTGCGTCGGCATCGAACAGCTTGAGCAGCACATCCTTGGCGTCTTCGATCAGGCCAACGGCACGGCGGGCGCGCATGCGCACCAGCCGAAACACCGGCACGTCTTCGTCGTGGATGGAAAACAGCACGCCGCGGCTCTTGTGGTCGCTGTTCATCATGTTCAGGATGAAGGCCACCCGAACCGTGTGTGGCTCGTCAGCATCGGCAATCAGGAAGTCCGAGCGAATGTGCAGCTCGCCGCTGTCTTCCTCATAGAAACGGGCCGACTCCTCGATGTCCTCGTCCATCGCATCGTCCGGGATGGACAGCCCAAAGTGCTGCTTG
>CANHGF010000014.1 GCA_947460065.1 Comamonadaceae bacterium | reverse complement strand
CGGCAAGGTCATTCCCACGCTCAACCGCTGCGCCGAATACGGCAAGATGCTGGTGCGCGCAGGCCAGATCAAGCACCCGGACCTGCCCAGGTTTTAAGCAGGACCGGCAGGCTGGCGTAGGCCCTATCGCGCCGAGGCGGCGCTCCCACAAAGCCCCAGCGAATCTCGTCGGAGGGGTGTGGGAGCTGCGCCCTCGCAGCGATGCGGCGTTGATTGAGCCAGCAGGCGTCGTTCATAGGCTCTATCGCGCCGAGGCGGCGCTCCCACAAAAGATCATGCGCCCTATCGCGCCGAGGCGGCGCTCCCACTTGGAGCCGAGGGTCGACAATGAGCGCCATGAACTGGACACCCCTGATTCAAACCGAGCGCGGCAGTGTGGCCGAGTGCGTGCATTTCGGCGCGGTGGCGGTGGTCGATGCGCAAGGCAAGCTGTTGGCCAGCGCCGGCAATCCGGAACTGATCAGCTTCACCCGCTCGACCCTCAAGCCGCTGCAAGCTCTGCCTTTCATGGAGGGCGGTGGTGCCGAGCACTTCAAGCCCGAGCCGGCGCAAATCGCGATGCTGTGCGCCTCGCACAGCGGCGAGGACCGGCATGTGGCCCAAATCGACCGCCTGCTGGCGGCCACCGGCCTGGGCTACAAGCGCCTGCGATGCGGCTGCCACACGCCCTACTTTGTAGAGTTTGGCGTCAAGGGCTCGGGCGGGCCTTACGACGAGCGGCATCACAACTGCAGTGGCAAGCACGCTGGCTTTCTGGCCTATTGCGTGCAGCACCGCCTGCCACTGGACCAGCACCTGGCGCCCGAACATCCACTGCAACAAGCCATTGCCCAGGCGGTGATGCGGGTGATGGCCTTGCGCGCCGATCAAGTGGCCGTTGGCATCGACGGCTGCTCGGCGCCCAACTACGCCGTACCTCTGTCGGGCTTGGCGCTGGCTTATGCCCGGCTGGCCGCCGGCACGGCCTCACCGGTTGCGGGCGTCAGCTTAGCGCGGCTGTCGCAAGCGATGCGCCAGCATCCTGATCTGGTTTCGGGCACGGGTCGGCATGACGAGGCCTTCATGCGCATCGGCGGCGGCGACTGGGTCAGCAAGACGGGCGCCGATGGGGTGCAGGCCCTGGGCAGCGCCAGCCGCGGCATCGGCGTGGCCATCAAGATTTCCGACGGTAGCAGGCAGGCCCTGACAGCCACCGCCGTGGCAGTGCTCGATCAGCTCGGCTGGCTGACGCAGGCCCAGCGTCAGGCCCTCAAACCCTGGCAGGCCGAGACGATACTGAGCGTCAAGGGCGAGGTGGTCGGCGCGCGGCGCGCCGTCTTCAAGCTGCAGCAGCCCTAGCCATCAGATCCGCTGGGCCTGGCCCGCGCTGGCGGGCATCACCGCGTTGAGCCAAGGCGGGTTGATGAGCGCAGGCTCGTCGGGCGAGATCAGCATCACCAGATCACCGCCAAAGCGGCCCAGGCCCAAGGCCAGCGCAACCGCGTTGTCTTCCTGCTCGCTGGCCATCCGCAAAAAACACAGGTAGCGCCGCTGTCCGGCTTGATCGGCGCGCACCAAGTCGAGCCGGCTCACATGACCGTGCTCGGAAAACAGCGCATACAAGCGGTCGCGCCAAATCGAAATATCCTCGCCGCCCACGCGTGGCGGCTTGGCAGACAGGGGCGCGGCCGTGTCATGCCAGTTGCGGTAGGTGAAGGACATGGTACGCCAGCGTTACGTGAAGTTGGGCCTGACACTGTAGGCCGGGCAGGCTGCTCTTTCGCACTACAGACTGCCCGCCTTGCCGTAGGACCAAGCCGCGGTAATGCCAGCGGTAGGACCGCAAGGCTCTGTCGGTGCATGTCGCCAGGCGCTGATGCGGACCGCCTGCGGCTCTAAGCTAGGCGTCCTTTCGCCCACCGCATGCACCGACTGCACATGAAGCCCTTGAGCCTTTTGGCCCAGCCGGCAGCCCCCATGACGACCAACGACCCGCCTGCCGCACGACTCGATGGGCTCGAATTACTCGAGCAAGCAGGCCAAGCTGGCAGCTGGCAATGGCTGGACAGTTCGGATAGCGAGCCGGCGTTGCTGCGTTGGACGCCCGCCCTGGCCCGCCTGCTGCAGTGGGATGCCACCGAGACGCCACCCTGGCGCCAGCCGAGCGATCTCCTGGCCAGCGAGTGTCGGGGCGACTTACTGGCCCTGATGCACAGCGCCACCTGCGATGGCGACTCACTGGAACTGGAGACCCTGGCGCTGACTGCTGGGGGAAAGAAGCTGCCGGTGCGCCTGCTGCTGCGCTGCCGGGCGGCAGCAGACCGCCTGCTGTGGCAAGGCGTGCTGCAGGACCGCAGCGAACACCGGCAGCGCCGCCAGCAGGCCCTGCGCGAGCAGATGCAGCTGAGCACCACCCTGGCGAGCTTGACTGCGGCCTTTGCGACGATGACGCCCGACGGCCGGCTGAGCTACCTCAACCCGCCCGCCTGCCGGCTGCTGGAGCGCCAGGCCTGGCAGCTGCTGGGCCGGCGCCTGTGGCACGAACTCGACGAAACCAGCGGCCATGCACTGCGCCTGAAGGTTCAGCAGGCCCTGGACAGCGGCCAGGGGAGCGAATTCGAGGTCTACGCCCTGAGTCTGGACAAATGGCTGGAGCTGCGCCTGTACCCCTTTGACGAGGGTCTGGCGCTTTACATCGACGACGTCAGCCAGCGCCATCGCACGCAGGAACAGCTGCTGCTGCTACGCACCTGTATTGCCAGGCTCAACGACGTGGTCTACATCACCGAAAAGCCCGCCGACCAGGGGCTGCGCATCGTCTTCGTCAACGAGGCCTTCTCGCGGCTGACCGGCTACAGCGCGCACGATGTGCTGGGCCACCACCCGCGCCTGTTGCACGGACCGCTGACCCAAGCCAGCGAACTCGCCCGCATCTCGCACGGCCTGCGCAGACGGCAAGCGGTGCGCAGCGAGCTGATCCACTACCGCAAAGACGGCCAGACCTTCTGGCTTGAGCTCGAGGTGGTGCCGGTCGACGACCTGGCGCCCGGCAGCGCCCATTGGGTGGCCGTGGGCCGCGACATCACCGCGCGCAAGGCACAAGAAGAGGTGATCGAGCACCTGGCCTTTCATGACCCGCTGACCGGCCTGCCCAACCGCCAGTTGCTGCTGGTGCGGCTGCAGCAAGCGCTGGCGCAAGCCGCCGCCGGTGCGCGCATCGGAGCACTGCTGTTCATCGACCTGGACCACTTCAAGCTCCTCAACGACACCCTGGGCCACGACCGGGGCGACGAGCTGCTGCAACAGGTGGCTGCGCGGCTGCGAGCCTGCGTGCGTGATGGCGATACCGTCGCCCGCCTGGGGGGCGACGAATTTGTGGTGGTCATGCATGAGCTGGCCGATCGGCCCGCGCTGGCCACCGAGCGGGCCCGGCAGGCGGCCACCTTGATCTTGCGCACCCTGGGCCAGCCCTATGAGCTGGCCGGCCAACCCCACCATGGCACCTGCAGCATCGGCATCACCTTGCTGCGCGACCATGAAAACACCCTGCCCGAACTGCTCAAGCAGGCCGATCTGGCCATGTACCAGGCCAAGGCAGCGGGCCGCAACGCGCTGTGCTTTTTTGACCCACACATGCAGGCCGCCGCCCTGGCCAAAGCCGCCTTGACCAGCGCGCTGCGCCAGGGGCTGCATGAGCAGCAGTTTGTGCTGCACTACCAGCCGCAGGTGCTGGCGAACGGGCAGGTCATCGGTGTCGAGGCGCTGCTGCGCTGGCGCCTGCCGACGGGCGAGCTGCGCGGACCGGACAGCTTCATCGCACAGGCTGAGGAAAGCAGCTTGATCCTGCCGCTGGGTCAGTGGGTGATCGAGCAAGCCTGCCGGCAACTGGCCTTGTGGGCCGACCAGCCCCATCTGCGCTCGCTCACACTGTCGGTCAACGTCAGCACCCGCCAGTTCCTGCAGCCGAACTTCGTCGAGCAGGTGCTGCAGGCCGTCGCGCGCCACGGCGCCCATGCGCAGCAGATCGAGCTGGAAATCACCGAAAGCCTGCTGGCCATCGATTTAGAAGGCACCATCGCCCGCATGCGCCTGCTGCGCCAAGCCGGCCTGGGCCTGGCCATCGACGATTTCGGCATGGGCTATTCGGCCCTGTCCTGCCTCAAACACATGCCCCTGCAGCGCCTGAAGATCGACCGCTCCTTCGTGACCGACATGGCGGGAGATCCTCGCGATGCGGCCATCGCCCGCACCATCGTCCAGCTGGCCCGCAACCTGGGACTGCAAGTGACCGCCGAGGGGGTAGAGACGGCCGAGCAGCTGCAGCTGCTAAGCGACGCAGGCTGCCGGGTGTTCCAGGGCTTTCTCTTCAGCCCGGCGCTACCGGTCGAACAGCTCGAGGCCTTCGTTAAAGAGGCCGCCGTCGCCACCCTCTGAGGCTGAGCTGATGCAGGAACGGCCGGTCGGCCGTATGATGCTCGGTTACCTTGCCCAGCCCCGCCGCATGAACAATTCCACCGACAGCAAGTACCTGGCACAGGCCCTGGGCGCGCAGCGCATCAGCGTGCGCGGTGCGCGCACCCACAACCTCAAGAACATCGACCTCGACATTCCGCGCAACCAGCTGGTGGTCATCACCGGCCTGTCGGGCTCGGGCAAGTCGTCCCTGGCTTTTGACACCCTGTACGCTGAAGGGCAGCGGCGCTATGTAGAAAGCCTGTCAACCTACGCCCGGCAGTTCTTGCAGCTCATGGACAAGCCCGATGTCGACCTGATCGAAGGCCTGAGCCCGGCGATCTCCATCGAGCAAAAAGCAGCCTCGCACAACCCCCGCTCGACCGTCGGCACGGTCACCGAGATCCACGACTACCTGCGCCTGCTGTTCGCACGCGCCGGCACGCCCCATTGCCCTGAGCACGACCTGCCGCTACAGGCGCAGACCGTGGCCGAGATGGTCGATGCGGTGCTGGCCTGGCCCGAAGGCACAAGGCTGATGGTGCTCGCACCGGTGGCGCGCGAGCGCAAGGGCGAGTATCTGGACCTGTTCGAACAGATGCGCGCGCGCGGCTATGTGCGCTTTCGCATCGACGGCCAGACCTTCGAGGCCGACCAGCTGCCGCAACTCAAGAAGACCGAAAAGCACAACATCGATGTGGTGATCGACCGGCTCAAGGTGCGCCGCGGCGAGGACGGCGAGCCGCAGTCACTGCGTCAACGCCTGGCCGAGAGCTTCGAGGCGGCCCTGCTGCTGGCCGGCGGCAAGGCGGTGGCGCTGGATCTGGACGCCCCGCCGGCGCAGGCCGAGCACCTGTTCAGCGCCCGCTTTGCATGCCCACTGTGCGACTACTCGCTGGCCGATATGGAGCCGCGGCTGTTTTCCTTCAACTCGCCGGTCGGGGCCTGCCCGAGTTGCGACGGGCTGGGCCATCGCGATTACTTTGACCCGGCTCGGGTCGTCGCCTTCCCGACACTGAGCCTGGCCAGCGGCGCCATCAAGGGCTGGGACCGGCGCAATGCGCACTATTTTTCTCTCATCGAGAGTCTGGCCCGTCATTACGGCTTTGACGCCGAGCAGCCCTTCGAGGAATTGCCGCTGGCGGTGCGGCAGGTGCTGCTGCACGGCTCGGGCGAAGAGGAGATCAAGTTCAGCTACCTAATGGAGTCGGGCGAAAAGGCCGGCCGCAAGGTCAGCAAAAAGCACCCCTTCGAAGGCGTCATCCCTAATTTTGAGCGGCGCTGGCGCGAGACCGATTCGAGCGTGGTGCGCGACGACCTGGCCCGCTACCGCAGTGTGCAGCCCTGCCCCGATTGCCGCGGAACACGGCTGCGGCGCGAGGCCCGCCACGTCTTCCTGCTCGACCCCCACAGCGGCAGCCGCAAGGCCATCTACGACATCAGCGGCGCCACCTTGCAGCAGGCGCTGGAGTATTTCCAGGGCTTGCGCCTGCAAGGGGCCAAGGCCGAGATTGCAGACAAGGTGGTGCGCGAGATCGGTCTGCGACTGAAGTTTCTCAACGATGTGGGCCTGAACTACCTCAGCCTGGACCGCAGCGCCGAGACGCTCTCGGGCGGCGAGTCGCAGCGCATACGCCTGGCCAGCCAAATTGGCTCGGGCCTGAGCGGCGTGATGTACGTGCTCGACGAGCCCAGCATCGGATTGCATCAGCGCGACAACGACCGCTTGATTGCCACCTTGCAGCATCTGCGCGATCTGGGCAACAGCGTGCTGGTGGTCGAGCATGATGAAGACATGATCCGCGCCGCCGACCATGTGATCGACATGGGACCCGGCGCCGGCGTCCACGGCGGGCGGGTGGTGGCCCAGGGCAGCTGCGCTGAGGTGGCCGCCCAGGCCGGCTCGCTGACGGGCCGCTACCTCAGCGGCTTGCAGACCATTGCAGTGCCGCGCCGGCGCACGCCCTGGCTGCCGGTCGCACAGGCCGAGCCAGTGGCTCAGAGCCGGGGCACGGGTACGGGCAAGGCGCCAGCGGCAGCGGCCTTGCAGGCGCTGCGCATCGTTGGCGCGAGCGGCCACAACCTTAAGAAAGTGACGGTGGATTTTCCGGTCGGCCTGCTGACCTGCGTCACCGGAGTCTCGGGTTCGGGCAAGTCCACCCTGGTCAACGACACGCTCTATACGGCGGTGGCCCGCCACCTGTACCGCTCGCACGAGGAGCCATCGCCGCACGAAGCCATAGAAGGCCTGGAGTACTTCGACAAAGTCATCAACGTCGATCAGTCGCCCATTGGCCGCACGCCGCGCAGCAACCCGGCCACCTACACCGGCCTGTTCACCCCCATCCGCGAGCTGATGGCCGAGATGAATTCGGCCAAGGAACGCGGCTACGGGCCCGGGCGCTTTTCCTTCAATGTGGCCGGCGGGCGCTGCGAAGCCTGCCAGGGCGATGGCATGGTCAAGGTGGAGATGCACTTTCTGCCCGACGTGTATGTGCCCTGCGATGTCTGCCACGGCCAGCGCTACAACCGCGAGACGCTGGAGATCGCCTACAAGGGCCGCAACATCGCACAGATCCTGGACATGACGGTCGAGACGGCCGCGCAGTTTTTCAGCGCCCAGCCGCAGATTGCGCGCAAGCTCCATACCCTGCTCGACGTCGGGCTGAGCTACGTCAAGCTCGGGCAGGCGGCCACCACGCTCTCGGGCGGCGAGGCCCAGCGCGTCAAGCTCGCGCTCGAGCTGTCCAAACGTGACACCGGCCGCACGCTCTACATCCTCGACGAGCCCACCACCGGCCTGCACTTTGCCGACATCGACCTGCTGCTCAAGGTGCTGCACCAGCTGCGCGATGCGGGCAACACCATCGTCGTCATCGAGCACAACCTGGACGTCATCAAAACCGCCGACTGGCTGATCGACCTCGGCCCCGAAGGCGGTGCGGGCGGCGGCACCGTGATCGGTGCGGGCACCCCCGAGCAACTGGCGGCCAACCCGGCCAGCCACACGGGTCAGTACTTGCTGCGCTTGCTGGGCTGACTGGCAGTCCCTCAGCCTCTTGTCTTTTCCCCTGTAGGAGCCGCGCCCCCGCGGCGATTGAGCGCCTCACCCCGCCCGGCACGCCTAAAGCCCTGCGGCAGTGCAATGGGGTGGCTCTAAATGCCTCAAACTTCTTCGTCTGTATAGCCAGCTTCTCGCTGGTGGCGAATACGGGCCACCAGGACGCGGTCCAGGGTATCGTCCCCTGCATGGCGCGCCAAATATCCGCTGCGCCTGCGGGAGATGATCAGCTCACGCAAACCACCTTCTACCGGCCGGCCAATGCCGGGTTGATGCGTCAGCACCTCGAGCGCGTTCAGGATGTGATCGAGGAGTTAATCAGCCAATGGATCTTCGGTCTCGTACAAAACGTTTCCAAGCGCACCAAATCCTGAAATGCGGCAGGGCTTAGAAATACGGTGCTCACACCTCAGCCCATTTTTTTCGCTTGCAAGGGGGCTGGCGGCGCGCTGCGCCCCAGGCGATGCTCTTTCAGTTGAGAAAAATAAACCCGAACATCCTCCAGCGCGTGGCCTGTACCGCTTGCCTTCATGACCGCCAGCGCATCAGCCGAGTCTTGAGTCAATGTTTGCCGCAAGCGCTTGCGCTGCGCGGCATCGGCCAGCGTGCTCACCATGAAAGCGTGCAAGCTCATGCCCATTTGCTCGGCATCTTCTTCGAGCTGCCGCTTGAGCGCGCTGAGTAGCTTGAGGCTGGTGCGGATATTGGCAGGAACAGCGGGCATGACAAGCTCCATTGGTGGGTAGTCAAAAGTGACTACCCAAACCAGTCTACACAGCCGGTGGCTGAGCGTTGAAGACCCGCTGCGCGGCCCACATGGATTTGATCTGACACATGGCCACAGATATCGGCGCGGTCGGCCTGCACCACCAGGCGGTAAGCGAGCGCCCCGCATGGGGTAGCGCTGCTGCCGTCTGGAGTTGATCGCTCAGGAGGTCCGGCTTCATGTGCTCCATCAAGCGCTTGAGCTCCCCCTCGGCACGGCGCCCAGCCGGCTTGCCTCTTAGCCCTTGGCCGCCTCGAGCAGGTCTCGGGTTTGCTGGGCGACCCGGCGCGCGGCCTGGGCGTAGTCGCCTTCGCTGGAGGCGTAGAGGATGGCGCGTGAGGAGTTGACGATGATCGGCCCGGCGCTGCTGCCATCGGGCTTGGCGCGCCAGCCGGCCTTGACCGTGGCCGCCGCATCGCCGCCCTGCGCGCCCACGCCCGGAATGAGCAGGGGCACGGTGGGCGCAATCTGGCGCACCCGCTCGATCTCGGCCGGATAGGTGGCACCGACGACCAGGCCGAGCTGGCCATTGAGGTTCCAGGGGCCCTGCGCAAGCCGGGCCACGTGTTCGTAGAGCAGGGGCTGGCCCTCGACCGAGGCCAGGCGCTGGTTCTGCAAATCATCGCCGCCGGGGTTGGAAGTGCGGCACAGCAAGAAAGCGCCTTTGCCTTCGTACTTCAGGTAAGGCGCCACCGAGTCCCAGCCCATAAAGGGCGACAGCGTGACCGCATCGGCCCCATAACGCTCGAAGGCCTCGCGGGCGTACTGCTCGGCGGTCGAGCCGATGTCGCCACGCTTGGCATCCAAAATAATCGGCACCTGCGGTGCCACCCGGCGCATATGCTCCATCAGCCGCTCAAGCTGTCCCTCGGCCCGGTGGGCCGCAAAGTAGGCAATCTGCGGCTTGAAGCTAGAGACCAGATCGGCGGTGGCATCAACGATGGCGGCACAAAAATCGTAGATCTTGTTGGCATCGCCCTTAAGCCGACCCGGAAAGCGCGTGGGCTCCGGATCCAGCCCCACACACAGCATCGATTGGTTGGCGCGCTCAGCGCCGGCGAGCATGTCGAGGAAGTTCATGGGCCGATTGTAGAAAGCGTCCTGGTCCAGCTGCAGCAGTGGGCGAGGCAATGACATCTGCGTTGCGATGGGGCCTGGCTGCAGGCGCTGCGCCTGATCAGAGGCCCCATCGCGCCGGGGCGGCGCTCCCACAACTTTTGGCAAAAGGCTGGAGCCGATGTGGGAGCCGATGTGGGAGCCGATGTGGGAGCTGCTGTGGGAGCTGCTGTGGGAGCTGCTGTGGGAGCTGCTGTGGGAGCTGCGCCCTCGCAGCGATGCGGCGGTGGATCAGGCACCGCAGCCCCTTTGAAGGCCCCATCGCGCCGGGGCGGCGCTCCCACTCCCCATCCCACTCCCCATCCCACTCCCTATGCCACTCCCTATGCCACTACCTATGCCACCCGTCGCGCCACCCGGCGCGCCACGCGAGCGCCTGACCTCAGTACTTTTCTGCCAGCAGGCCCATGCCAGGCAGCGGATCCTTGATACCCAGCCTGCGCAGGGCCAGCCAGTAGGTGGCGACGTTAACGCCGATCAGGGGTTTGCCCAGGTGGGTTTCGATCTGCGGGGTCAGGGCTGAGACGGGCAGGTTGGTGCCGACGTGGATGAGTGCATCGGCGTCGGGATGGTTGGCCGCCTCGAAGCCTTGCATGATCTGCTCGCTGGTAAAGCGCGCCACCGCGGTCGGGCCGGTGGACTTCAGGCCGTGGGTGCTCACCACCTCGTAGCCGCAGGCGGTGAAGAAGGCGGCGATCATCTCGTCGGCCGGCGGCCAGTAGGGGGTGAGGATGGCAATGCGCTTGGGCTGGCCTATGGCCTCCAGACCCGCCAGCACCGCGCGCGAGGGTGTGATGAAGGGAATGCCGCAGAGCTTTTCCAGCCGCTGCTCTTCGGCCAGGGCCTGCTCGGCATCGCCGCGAAAGGAGTGGATGGAGTGGCCGTGCGCCACCACATGGGGCTCGCACAAGAGCACCAGCTCCAGCGCTTCTTCCAGCTCGCCCTTTTCTGTCTCCAGGGCGCGCTTGTAGGCAGCCTGATCGTCATAGGGCCTGGCCGGCAGGCGCATCCGGGTGACGTGGTTGGTCACGCCTGGCGGGCGCATGGCTTCCATTTCGGGCTGAACGATGGTGTTGGTGGCTGGAACCACCACCGCCACCTTGGCGCGGCTGGCCAGGGTATCGGTGCTCGGTGTACGGGTTTGCAGGCTCATGGGGACTCCCTCCGGGCCGCGCAGCACGCTTGCCGCGCGGCATTGAATGTGTTTACTCGACCTTCAAATTGCTGGCGCGGGCCGCCTCAGACCAAGTGGCCAGATCGGCTTTGAGCGTGTCGGCAAATTGTGCGGGCGTATCGCCGATCGGATCGACCCCCATCTGCTGAAGGCGGGCGACCGCATCGCTTTGGCCCACCATGTCCTTGACCGCAGCGGCGATGCGGTTGACCACTGCGGCAGGTGTGCCGGCCGGGGCCACCAGGCCGTTCCAGGTCAGGGTCTTGAAGCCAGTAAAGCCCGATTCGGCCACGGTGGGCACATCGGGCAGTTGCTTGGCGCGCTGCAAGCTGGAGACGCCGATGATGCGAATCTGGCCCCCCGCAGCATGCGGTGCGAGTTCAGACAGGTTGCCGAAATACATCTGCACCTGGCCGCCAAGCAGGTCGGTCACCGCCGGGCTGCCACCTTTATAGCTGACATGGGCGATGTCCAGATTGGCGCGCTTGGCAAACAACGCCGCCGACAGGTGCGAGACGGTGCCCGAGCCGCCCGAGGCGTAGTTGAATTTGCCCGGGTTCTTGCGGATGAAGTCGGCAAATTCGCGCACATTGTTGGCTGGCACCGATCTGTGCACCGCCATCACGAAGGGGTTGCTGCCGACGATGCTGATGGGCACAAAGTCGCGCAGCGGGTCAAAGTTGGTCTTGCTGATCGCCGGCAAGATGGCCAGCACCGGCATGGCAGCCATCATCAGGGTGTAGCCGTCGGGCGCCGCCTTGACCAGCGCGTCGGCCGCAATCGCCCCATTGCCGCCGGCGCGGTTTTCAACCACCACGCTCTGGCCCAAACTCTGGCTCAGCCGCTCGGCAGTCAGGCGTGCAATGCCGTCGGTATTGCCACCGGGTGGAAAAGGCACGATCAATCGAATGGGGCGCTGCGGCCAGGCGCCTGTGCTCTGAGCCTGGCTAGGCAGGGCCGCGCACAGGCCGGCGGTCGCAATCAGGGACAAGAAAATACGGCGGGGGATGCGAGTCTTCATACAAGCTCCAATGGGTTAAGTGGGTCTGTGCGTGGCTTGGTGTTCAGGTGATCGCGTTGGCGCGGGCGATGCTGTTGATCATGGACGACATCAGCAAATAGGCCCTGGCCTTGACCGGATCGGTCACCGCCTGGCGCAGCTCTTCAAAGCGCGCCAGGCGGGTGGGCAGGTCTTTTTCTTCCAGGTTCTTCTTGTTCTTGACCGAGAGATTCTGCACATATTCCATGGCCACGGTGCGACGCTGGCGGTCATAGAGGTCGAGCAGATCGGCGCTGGCCTGGCCGTGATAGACGCGTGCGAGCTTGTCGCCCAGGTTGACCGCATCATGGATGCCGCTGTTCAAACCAAAGCCGCCCAGCGGGTTGTTGACGTGGGCCGAGTCGCCCGCCAGCAACACCCGGCCGGCGCGAAAGCTGTTGGCCACCCGCTGATGCACCCGGTAGACGCTCTGGTGCACGATGGGGTAGGTGCTGGTGGCCGGCGCGCCGATGATGCGGTTGATGGCATGGTGGGCAAAGGCCGGGGCCAGCACCTCTTCGTCGCTGAGCTCGTCGGTCACCGGCAGGGTCATGCGCCACAGACCGGGCGGGCCTGCGTCGGGCATGCGGAAAAAGGCCAGCCACTGCTCAGGGTCGCTGATGTAGGCGTTGTCGGCATAGCCCAGGGGCTCGAAGTCAAAGGTCGTACTCACCACGGTGTAGCGCTCGGGCCAGGTGTAGCCGTCAAACGCTATGTCGGCGCTCTTGCGCACCGGGCTGCGTCCGCCGTCGGCGCCGATCAGGTAGCGGCCCTTGATCTGCACCTCGCCCTGTGCGGTGCGCGCAGTAGCCAGCACCTGCTCATCGCTTTGCGTGAGCGAGATGAACTCATGCGAGAACAGCACCTGCGCATGGCTGTAGGCCTTGAGCTTGGCCAGCAAGATGGGGGTCAGCCTGTGCTGCTCCAGATGCAGGCGGAAGGGGTAAGGCGTGTCGTTCTTGAGCAGGTCCAGGTCCCACTGGGCGATCAGGCCGTATTCGCGGTCGCGCGACTGCCAATGGCGCACTTTGATGCCGGTCTCGAGCATCGCATCGGCCACGCCTTCGGGCTGCAGCATTTCCAGGGTGGGCGGGTGAAAGGTGCCGGCGCGCAAATCCAGCGTGGTGCCGGGCTCGGTTTCGAGCACCGTCACCGGTACCTGGCGGCGGGCCAGCTCAAGCGCGCACAACAGGCCCACTGGGCCGGCGCCGACGACGATCACGGGATCTAGGGAAGCGGTTTTTGAATTCATATATCTACGCAATCTGGCGGGCCAGAATCTGGCGGGCGCGCTCAATCACTGGGCGGTCGATCATTTGGCCGCCCACGCGCTGCGCGCCGCTGCCCTGATCGGCCGCAGCCATCACCGTCTGCGCCCATTGCAGCTGCGCGGGTGAAGGAGCAAAGCCCTCGTGGGTGGGCGCAATTTGCGCCGGGTGTATGCACAGCTTGGCGCCAAAGCCGTGGCGGGCTGCGCGCGCTGCGTCTTCGCGCACCGGTCCGGCTTGGTCAAGCACGAAGCTCACGCCGTCAATCGGCGCTGGCAGGCCGCAAGCGGCGCTGTGCAGGACCATGGCTTGGCGTGCATGGCTGAGGCTGTCCCAGCTGTCCTCGCAGCCCAGGTCGCGTGACAGATCGGCCGAGCCGAAGGCCATGCGGTGCAGGCCAGGGTGACTGCCGATGTCGGCCAAGTGGGTGATGCCGCGCGCTGATTCGACCAGCGCGATCAGCGGCAAGGCTGTGCGCGCCTGTAGCTGAGCCAGGTCTTGCTGGCTCTCGGTCTTGGGCAGCATCACGCCAGCCAGTTGCGCGCCAGACTGGGCCACCAGCGCCAGGTCGTCGGCAAACCAGGGCGTGCCCAGGGCGTTGATGCGCAGCCAGGGCTTGATGGCGTTGCCCGCGCTCAGCAGGTGCTGGGCCAGTTGGGCCCTGGCCTCGGGCTTTTGCGCCGGATCGACCGCGTCTTCCAGGTCGACGATCACCGCCTGCGCGCCAGCGGCCAGCGCCTTGGCGATGCGCTCGCAGCGCGAAGCAGGAACAAACAGGTAGCTGACCGGCAGATCGGACTTCACCGCAGCGTGACCCTTCCGTCCACACCGACCTGCCCGATGTTGTTGGTGGTCCAGACCGCCAGGCCATCGCCCTCGGCGCTGCAGTGCAGGTGAAAGCCGCTGAGGTCGAAGGTCGGCTTGAGGGCGCGAAATTCGAAACTGGCGAGCGCCCGGCCAGGCGCCACCTGGGTCTGCACCAGATGCAGCAGCAAAGTGGCCAGCAGAGGACCATGCACCACCAGGCCGGGATAGCCTTCGACCTGGCGGCAATAGTCAGCGTCGTAATGGATCCGGTGACCATTGAAGGTGGCGGCCGAGTAGCGAAACAGCGCGACCGAGTCAGCCTTCCAGGGCAAGGCCGTCTGGCCCTGGCGCTCAAAGGCATGGCTGCCGGCGCGCACCTGCTCGCCCAGGGCGCGCAGGGCTTCGGTCTCGGCGGCGCTGGCCCATTCGCGGTAGACGATGTCGTGCTCTTCTTCCAGAATCAGCCCATCCGCATCGCTGTAGCGATGGGCGACGGTGACAAACACCATCTCGCCGCTGCGTCCGCTTTTCTGGCTGACCTTGATGATCTCCGAGGCTTTGTCGATCTGCATGCCCGCTTCAAAGTCACGGCGCCAGTGCAGTCGGCTGCCGGCCCACATGCGCCGGGGCAATTGCACCGGCGGCAGAAAGTCGCCGCGCTCGGGGTGACCGTCGGCGCCGAGCTTGGCCTGCACCTCCAGCGGGTTGAAGTACAGCCAGTGCCAGCCGGCCGGCAGCGGCCCGGCATGCATGGGCTCTCGCATGCGCCGCTCGTTGTTCATCAAGGCGGCCATCTGCTTGAGCGGCACGGCGCTGATGGCCTCGCTCATCGTTTGTGTGCGCCCGACCCAGCTTTGCAGGTCGGGTGTGGCGGGTGTGGCGTTCATGGGTTTTGTGCTGCCTGGCGCTCAGTACGAGCGCGGCATGCCCAGCACATGCTCGCCGATGTAGGACAGGTTCATGTTGGTGGAAATTGGGGCCACCTGGTAGAGCCTGGTTTCACGGAATTTGCGCTCGATGTCGTACTCGGCCGCAAAGCCAAAGCCGCCGTGGGTCTGCAGGCAGACGTTGGCCGCCTCCCAGGAGGCGTCAGCGGCCAGCAGCTTGGACATATTGGCCTCGGCGCCGCAGGGCTGGCCGGCATCGAACAGCTCGCAGGCGCGCCAGCGCATCAGGCTGGCGGCCTCCACATTCACGTGGGCGCGGGCGATCGGGAACTGCACACCCTGGTTCTTGCCGATGGGCCGGTCAAACACCACCCGTTCCTGCGCATAGGACTTGGCGCGATCGATAAACCAGTGGCCGTCGCCGATGCATTCGGCGGCGATCAAAATCCGCTCGGCGTTCAGGCCGTCGAGGATGTATTTGAGCCCCTTGCCTTCTTCGCCGATGCGGTTTTCGACCGGGATCTCCAGGTTGTCAATGAAGATCTCGTTGGTCTCGTGGTTGACCATGTTGCGGATCGGCCGCACGGTGATGCTCTTGCCCACCGCTTCGCGCAGATCGACCAGAAACACCGACAGGCCTTCGCTTTTCTTTTGCACCTCGGCCAGCGGCGTGGTGCGCGCCAGCAGCAGCATGTAGTCCGAGTGCTGCAGCCGCGAGGTCCAGACCTTCTGGCCATTGACCACATAGCGGTCGCCCTTGCGCACCGCGGTGGTCTTGAGCTTGGTGGTGTCGCTGCCGGTGGTCGGCTCGGTCACCGCCATCGACTGCATGCGGATCTGGCCGCTGGCAATGCGCGGCAGCAGGTCTTCCTTCTGCTTTTGCGAGCCATGGCGCACCACGCAGCCCATCACATACATCTGGCCGTGGCAGGCGCCAGAGTTGCCGCCGGCGCGGTTGATCTCCTCCATCACCACGCTCGCTTCGGTCAGCGACAGGCCCGAGCCGCCGTACTCTTCGGGGATCAGTCCTGAAAGCCAGCCCGCTTCGGTCAGCGCGGTGACAAATTTTTCGGGGAAGGCGCGTGCCTCGTCCACCTCTTGCCAATAGCGTGAATCGAACTGGCTGACGACTTGCCGCACGCCTTCGCGCAGCTCTGGGAATTCATAGGTTTGCATGGTTCAGTTGGCAGATGTGGTGTACATCTGCCCTCCTTCGACGTTGATGACGGAGCCGCTGAGGTAGCTGCACAGCGGCGATGAACAAAACACAGCCAGCTCGGCGATCTCGCTGGGCTCGGCCAGGCGGCCGAGCGGGTAGCGGCCGGTCAGCTCGCGCCAGCGGGCGGCGTCGCCCAGCAGCTTGGTGGCTTGCTGCTCGAGCAGGCCCTGCATGCGGTCACTGCGGGTGGGCGCCGGGTTGATGCCGAACACACGCACGCCCTGCTTGAGGCTGTCGCCGCCAATGGCATGGGTAAAGGCCATCAGTGCCGCGTTGCCGGTGGAGCCGCAGATGTAGTCGGCCCGCGGCATGGCGCCGGCCAGGCCGATGATGTTGCAGATCACCCCTGAGCCGCGCGCCTGCATGGCTGGCAGGAACACGCGGGTCATGTTGATGTAGCCCAGCACCTTGAGCTCCCAGGCCTGGCGCCAGCGCGCTTCGTTCACCGCCTGGATGTCACCTCCCGGAATGGCGCCGGCGTTGTTGACCAGGATGTCGACTTCGCCCACCTGCTGCTGCAGCGCCTCGGACGAGCCCGAGACCGACAGGTCCAGCAGCACGCCTTCGGGCCGGGCGTGGCCGGCGCTGGCGAAGGTGGCCATGGCCTTGTCGAGGTTGGCCTGGTCGCGGGCCACCAGCACGGGGCGGGCGCCTTCGCGGGCAAAAGCCAGTGCGATGGTCAGCCCGATGCCGCGTGAGGCACCGGTGACCAGCACGCGCTTGTCTTTGAGTTGCAGATCCATGAATGTCCTTGTCGATGGGGGGTTAAGCCTGTGGCGGGGGCACCTGCGCGGTGTACCAGTCGGCAATTTGGCTGCCGGTCATGAAGGTCACCTGCGGCGACTTCATCAGCACATCGAGCATGCGCTCGAGGTATTCGAAGCGATGCGGCACACCAATGAGGTGGGGGTGCAGGCCGATGGCCAGCACACGGGGGTGCTTGGGCGCCTCGCGCTCGAACAGGCGCAGGGTGTTTTCCAGGCGCAGCAACATTTCAGGCGAGCTGTGCTTTTCGATCGCATAGATGATGGAGTCGTTGATCTCGACGTTGT
>CANHGF010000013.1 GCA_947460065.1 Comamonadaceae bacterium | reverse complement strand
TTCAGATAGACATGATGCGAGGCCGGATAGCGCCAGGTCAAAAAGCTGGCACGCGCGGGGGTGCAGATCGGACTCTGGGTGTACGCCCGTTCAAAGGCCACCCCAGCGCGGGTCAGATCATCAAGCGTGTTGGTTCGAATGTGGGCATTGCCCAGCGCATGCACTGTGTCCCAGCGTTGCTGATCGGCGCAATACCACAGGATGTTAGGACGAATGTCGGCCATGGTCTTCTCACTCTGGCTTGATGTTGGCGCTGCGCACCGTGCGCTCCCAACGCAGGTGCTCGCGGCTCAACAGGTCTGCAAACTCCTGCACGGTGCCGGCTGGCACATCACCGCTTTGCGCGATCTTGCTGCGCACATCGGCACTGCTCAGGGCGCGCTGAAGGTGCTCGGACAGCTTGGCCAAGACATCGGCGGGCGTACCCGCACGCCCCACGAAACCAAACCAGGCCAGCGACTCGAAGTCGGGCACGCCCGATTCAGCCAGAGTAGGCAGGCTGGCCAAACCGGGTGTGCGCTTGACCGAGCTTGAAGCCAAGGCCAGCAGCTTTCCACTCTTGATGTGGGCATTGACCTCAATGGGCGACAAAAACGCACTGCTGGCATGGCCAGCAAGTAGGTCGGCCAGCGCCGGGCCGCCCCCCTTGTAGGGCACATGAAGCAAATCCACACCGGCTTGTAACTTGAGCAACTCGCCGATGAGGTGGGGCAGACTGCCCGAACCGGGCGTTGCGTAGGAGATCTGCCCAGGCTTGGATTTGGCGAGCTTGAGGAAGTCGGCCACACTGCCGGCGCCCAGCCCGGGATGTACCACCAGCAAGGTCGGCGTGGTCTGCAGCAGACCGATGGGCACAAAATCGCGGCGCACCTCGTACGGCAGCTTGGGATAGACGTACTGGGTGATCACAAAGGGCGCCGCCGCAAGCAAAAGCGTATAGCCGTCAGCAGGCGCCTTGGCCGCCTCAGCAATCCCAATCGTACTGGCGGCACCCGGCTTGTTCTCGACAACAAAGCTCTGGCCCAGCTGTTCGCCCATCTTCTGCGCCACCATGCGCGCCAGTGCATCGGAAGCCCCACCCGGCGGGAAGGGCACGATCACACGCACCGGCTTGGCTGGCCAGGACTGTGCCAGAGCCCCGCAACAATGTAAGCACAACAAGGTCGCAGCCAGCGCCTTAAATACCCGGCGGACAGGGTCTGAATGCATCATGGACATGGGCGAACTCCGGCATGTCAAGGTGATATCTCGCTCGGCAGACGCACCACACTAGGGTTGAACCTGATAGCGAGACAGCTTGGAGATGCGATCATAAATTGGTCAGACCACCTGTCCAATTGTCGTAATCCCTGAGCACCGTGCCAATTCAAGCCATCGAGCCCCAACGCCTGTATCTGCAGATCGCAGGTCAGCTGCGCCAGCTCATGGCCGATGGCGAGTTTGCGGTTGGCGCCAGGCTGCCGGCCGAACGCGATCTGGCCCAGCAATTGGGCGTAAGCCGCCCCTCGGTGCGGGAGGCCCTGATTGCCCTGGAGGTGCAAGGACTGATCGAGGTGCGCACTGGTTCGGGAATCTATGTCAAGCCCAGCCCGACCGGCAAGCCAGCCGCAGCCGCGAGCGGCGAGACCGAGTGGGGCCCGCTGGAGGTGATGAGCGCGCGCCAGGTGGTCGAGGCCGAGGTGGCTGCGCTGGCGGCGCAGCAGGCCAGCCGGGTGCAGCTCAAGGCGATGCGCAGCGCTCTGCAGCAGATGCGCTCTGAAGCCCAGCAAGGGAAGATGCCGCGGGCGGGAGATCAAGCCTTTCATGAGGCGATTGCCAAAGCGTGTGGCAATGGTGTTTTGCTCGATATCGTCCAGCGCCTGTGGCAGGCCCGTGAAGGCCCGTTGTTTGAACGTCTGGGCACGTATTTCGAACATCCTGAGTCCTGGCGGGCCGCCATTGAAGAACACCAGCAGGTGCTCGATGCCATCGAAGCGGGCGACGCCACTGCAGCGCGAAAAGCCATGCAAAAACACCTCAGGCAGGCCCACAAGAGATACAGCGCGAGCTGGCGCCGCGCTCCAGCCCGCTAGCGCGGACCGACCGTTCAGGAATCAGCGTCAGATTTTTCACCCCAAAGGAGACAAGCATGAGCAAGAGACTGACCTTCAAAGCCGCAGCCGCCATCGGCCTGCTGACCCTCGGCACCCTCGCAGGCGTGGGTGCACAGGCCCAACAAAAACTCAAGTGGGCGCACGTCTATGAAACCTCGGAGCCCTACCATACCGAATCGGTAT
The DNA here is from genome assembly GCA_947460065.1 of Comamonadaceae bacterium. Lineage (GTDB taxonomy): Bacteria > Pseudomonadota > Gammaproteobacteria > Burkholderiales > Burkholderiaceae_C > Polaromonas. Next base: position 14,830 of record CANHGF010000013.1, on the reverse strand, counting down.
GGGCCGCCGCAGAAATCAAAAAACGCACCAACGGCAAATTCGACATCCAGGTCTTCCCGGCCTCCTCCCTGGGCAAGGAAACCGACATCAACCAGGGACTGACCCTGGGCACGGTCGACATGATCATCAGCGGCCCCTCGTTTGCAGCCCGGGCCTATCCCCGCATCGGCATTGCCTACTATCCCTTCATCTTCCGAGACGGCGACCACCTGATTGCCTATTCCAAGAGCCCGGTGTTCCAGGAAATGGTCAATGAGTTCCGGGCCAAGACCGGCATTCAAATCACCGCCTACACCTACTACGGCGCCCGCCACACCACCGCGCAAAAGGCCTTCACCAACTGCGCAGGCATGAAGGGCATCAAGATCCGCGTGCCGGATGTACCGGCCTACCGCGCCACGCCCGAGTCCTGCGGCGCCAATCCGACGCCGATCGCCTTTGCAGAGGTCTATCTGGCGCTGCAGAACGGCACTGTTGAGGCGCAGGAAAACCCGCTGACCACCATCGAGGCCAAAAAGTTCTTTGAGGTCCAGAAAGCCATCATGCTGACCGGCCATATCGTGGACGGTCTGACCACGCAGATCGCGCCGCATGTCTGGAACAAGCTGACCGACGCCGAGAAGAAGGTCTTCACCGACGTCACCCAGGAAGCTGCAGTGCGCGCCACCGCCCAGATCAAGAAGCGCGAAGCCGAACTGGTGGAGGAATTCAAGGGCAAGGGGCTGCAGATCGTTCAGGTGGACCGCAAGAGCTTTGTCGATGCGGTGCTCAAGAACAAGACCCTGGAATCGCTGGGCTTTACCCGCGCCGACTACGACCGCATCCAGGCTGCCAAGTAAGCCGGCCCGCGGGCTCCCGCTGCACAGGCCGAGCTCGGCTTGTGCAGCCCACCGATTTGTTGGACACCCACCATGACATCATTGCCCGACATCGACAGCGGACCCAAGGTGATGGGCGACGATGGCCAGTTCCACGCCACTGACGAGGAGGTGGACCTGTCGCAAACTCCGGTCGAAGCCTGGGTCTCCCTGCTGTTTTTCTGGACTCTGGGACTGACCGTCTTCTATCAATTTTTCACCCGCTACGTCCTCAACGACTCGGCAGCGTGGACCGAAGAAATCGCCCGCTACCTGCTGATTGCCACCGTCTTTACAGGTGCGGCCATCGGCGTGGCCAAGAACAATCACATCCAGGTGGATTTTTTCTATCGCTTCATGCCCAGAGCCCTCTCGCGCATCATGGGTCTGCTGGTCGATGTGCTGCGCATCGGTTTTTTTGCGACCGCCACGCTATTGACCTGGCAGATGATGGACAAACTTGGCAGTTACAAGATGACCATCGTCGACCTGCCGATGAACATCGTCTATGCGGTGGTCATGGCCGGTTTTGCCGCGATGGCCGTGCGCGCTGTCTGGGTCATGCGCATTCATCTGCTTCGCGGCTACACCGTGCTTGAGCGACCCGGCTCCGAGATGAACGAGCGCTGAAAGCCAAAGGACAGCCATGCTCAAAATCCTGTTTCTGATTCTGATGAGCGGCGGCCTGCCTGTGGCCATCGCCATGGCCGGCGCCTCGCTCATCTACCTTTTTTTCGTACAAAGCTCGCCACCCTTTGTGGTGATCCACCGCATGGTGTCGGGCATCGACAGCTTTCCGCTCCTGGCGGTGCCATTTTTCATTCTGGCCGGCAACCTGATGAACAACGCGGGCATCACCAACCGCATCTACAACTACGCCCTGGCCCTGGTCGGCTGGCTCAAAGGCGGGCTGGGCCATGTCAATGTGGTGGGCTCGGTGGTGTTTGCCGGCATGAGCGGCACTGCCATCGCCGACGCAGCCGGTCTGGGCACGGTTGAGATCAAGGCCATGCGCGACCATGGCTACAGCAAGGAATTTGCCGTCGGCGTCACCGCCGCCTCGGCCACCCTGGGTCCGATCATTCCACCGAGCCTGCCCTTTGTGATCTACGGCATGATGGCCAATGTATCGGTAGGTGCTCTTTTTCTGGCCGGCATCCTGCCGGGCATCATCATGGCACTGCTCATGATGATCACCGTAGCCTACTTCGCCCACAAAAACGGCTGGGGCGCTGACGTGCGCTTCGAGGGCGCTCGGGTGCTCAAGGCGCTCATGGAGACGACTGTGGTGGTGGTCTGGCCGCTGCTGCTGTGGCTGCTGATCAAACAGTGGGAGTGGCCAGCGCAGGCCACAGTCGCTGCCGCGCTGGTGCTGCTGTTTGCGGCTGATCGCTTCTTCAAATTCCAGGCCGTCCTGCCCATCATGACGCCGGTGCTGCTCATCGGAGGGATGACCACCGGGGTGTTCACCCCGACCGAGGGCGCAATCGCAGCCTGCGTCTGGGCCATGATCCTGGGCTTTTTTTGGTACCGCACCCTGCATTTCAAGATGTTCGTCAAGATCAGCCTGGACACGGTGGAGACCACCGCAACGGTGCTTTTCATCGTTGCAGCGGCCAGCATCTTTGGCTGGATGCTGACAGCCACCGGCGTCACCTCGGCCATCAGCAGCTGGGTGCTGGGCTTTACCAAAGAGCCCTGGGTGTTTTTGCTGCTGGCCAATGCCTTGATGCTCTTCGTGGGGTGCTTCCTTGAACCCACAGCAGCCATCACCATCCTGGTGCCCATCCTGGTGCCGATCTGCCAGCAACTGGGCATAGATCTGGTCCACTTCGGCCTGGTGATGGTGCTCAACCTGATGATCGGCCTGCTGCATCCCCCGATGGGCATGGTGCTTTTCGTGCTCGCCCGGGTGGCGCAGCTCAGCGTGGAGCGAACCACCATGGCCATCCTGCCTTGGCTGATTCCCTTGCTGGGCAGCCTGGCCCTCATCACCTACCTGCCAGCGCTGGTGCTCTGGCTGCCCAAACTCGTTTACTGACCCCACACCATGCAAGCTTTCATTCGACTGCATCCCGCCGACGATGTGGTGATCGCCCGCAGCCAGCTAATGGGCGGCAGCACCGTGGAGAACATCCGGGTACGCGGCCTCGTTCCCCCGGGGCACAAAATTGCGCTACGCTCCATTGCTGCGGGCCAGCCGGTGCGGCGCTACAACCAGATCATCGGTTTTGCCAGCCGGGCCATTGAGCCGGGAGAGCATGTGCATACGCACAACCTGGACATGGGACCGAACAAGGGCGATTTCACCCGCGACTATGCGATCGGCCAAGACATCAAGCCTGAGGCGCCGCGCAAGCAGGCCCAATTCCTGGGCATACAGCGCAGCGACGGCCGGGTGGCCACCCGCAACTACATCGGCGTGCTCTCCAGCGTCAACTGTTCGGCCACTGCCGCCCGCGCGATTGCCGACCATTTTTCTCGCCGCAACAACCCACAAGCGCTGGCCGCCTTTCCCCACATTGACGGCGTGGTGGCCCTGACCCACGGCACGGGCTGCGGCATGGATACCGAAGGCTTAGGTCTGCGCTTGCTCGAGCGCACGCTGGCCGGCTATGCCACCCATGCCAACTTCTGGGGGGTGGTGGTGGTGGGTCTGGGCTGCGAAGCCAATCAGCTCAATACCTGGCTGGCCCACAGCAGCCTGGGAGAAGGCGACAGGCTGCAGGTTTTCAACATTCAGGACACCGGCGGCACCCGCCAGACGGTCGAAAAAGGCATCGCCATCATCGAAGGCATGCTGCCGCAGGCCAACGCGATCGAGCGCAAACCCTGCAGCGCAGAACACATCAGCGTGGGCCTGCAATGCGGTGGCTCGGACGGCTATTCGGGCATCAGCGCCAACCCAGCCTTAGGCGCTGCGGTCGATCTGCTGGTTCAGCATGGCGGAACCGCCATCCTGAGCGAGACGCCGGAAATTTATGGCGCCGAACATTTGCTGACCCGGCGGGCGGTCAGGCCCGAGGTGGCACACAAGCTGATCGAGCGCATACGCTGGTGGGAGCAGTACACCGCCAGCAATGGCGGCGAGATGAACAACAACCCCTCGCCGGGCAACAAGGCGGGCGGGCTGACCACCATTCTCGAAAAATCACTGGGCGCCGTTGCCAAGGGGGGTACGAGCAATCTGCAGGCGGTCTATGAATATGCCGAGGCAGTCCGCTCGCATGGCTTTGTGTATATGGATACGCCGGGCTACGACCCGGTCAGCGCCACCGGCCAGGTCGCTGGCGGCGCCAACCTGATCTGCTTTACCACCGGTCGCGGCAGCGCCTACGGCTGCGCCCCGGCGCCCAGCCTCAAGCTGTCAACCAATACCGCGCTGTGGCAGCGCCAGGAGGAAGACATGGACATCAATTGCGGCGAGATCGTCGACGGCCGGGCCAGCATCGCCGAGATGGGGCAACGCATTTTCGAGCTGATGCTGCGGACCGCCTCAGGCGAGCCCACCAAGAGCGAGCGCCACGGCTACGGGCAAAACGAGTTTGTGCCCTGGCAGGTCGGCGCGGTCATGTGAGAGCTGGGCACGCCATGCGAATAGAGCACATTGAATCATTCATCCTGCATGTGCCGGTCACCGGTGCATCGATTGCCGACAGCACGCACAGCATCACCCACTGGGGGGTGGTCGGCGCCCGCATCACGACCGAGGATGGCACGGTCGGCTACGGCTTTACCGGTACGCACGCTCACCTGCCCAGCGACCAGCTGATCACCCGCTGTATCGATACCTGCCTGGCTCCGCTGCTGCTCGGCGAGAACGCGCTTGACACCGAGCGCCTTTGGTGGCGCCTGGCACGCCAGCCGGCGCTGCAATGGGTGGGACGTGCCGGCATCACCACGCTGGCCCACGCCGCAGTGGATGTGGCCCTGTGGGACTTGCGGGCTAAAGCGCAGCAATTGCCCTTATGGGGATTGCTGGGCGGTGCAGTGCGAGAAAAAGTACGCGCCTACAACACCGATATCGGCTGGTTGTCCCTGAGCGACGAAGCCCTGCTGCGCGGCGCACAAACCGCAGTGGATGAAGGCTACACCGGCATCAAAATCAAGGTCGGCTCCAGCGTCGAGCGGGACCTGCAGCGCCTGCGGGCGGTGCGGCGCGCGGTCGGTGAGCACATCACCCTGGCCATCGATGGCAACGGCAAATGGGACCTGCCCGACTGCCTGCGCTTTTGCCAGGCGGCTGAAGACTGCCAGGTATTTTGGTTCGAAGAGCCACTTTGGTACGACGCGGTGCGTGCCCACGCCCAGTTGGCCCGGGCCACCCGCATCCCGCTGGCGCTGGGCGAGCAGCTCTACACGGTCGACGCCTTTGCCGAGTTCGTGGGGCAGCAGGCGGTGCACTGGCTGCAACCCGATGTGACCCGCATGGCCGGTGTGACCGAGGTGCTGCGGGTGATCGAACTGGCCGGCGCCCACCGGCTGCCGGTGGCCCCGCATGCCGGCGATATGAGCCAAGTCCACCAGCATCTGAACTTCAGCCGCACACCGTGCACCGTGCTCGAATACATCCCCTGGATCCGCGACTGCTTTGAAGAGCCGATCCGCGTGGTCGATGGCCACTATCTGCCACCCCAGCAGCCGGGCGCCAGCACCACACCCACCCCGCAGGCCTGGAGCCGCTATCGCCGTCCCAGCGCCTGAGTTGTTACCGACCTACCTGCCATGAGCCACACCCATCCTGCAACTGAGTTACGCGCCACCGTCGCCCGCATCATCGAAAAAGCCGGCAGCCTACCGGCCGAAGCAGCTCAGGTGGCCGACAACCTGGTGATGGCCAACCTCAGCGGCCACGACTCGCACGGCGTAGGCATGGTGCCGCGCTATGTGGATGCGGTGCTCGAAGGCGGTCTCAAGCCCAACACCGGCATCAAGGTCACCCTGGACGGCGGTGCGATGCTGGGCATCGACGCTCAGCAAGGCTATGGGCAGATCACCGGCGTGCAGGCGATGGAGCTGGGCATGGCGCGGGCACGGCAGCATGGCAGTTGCATCATGGCCCTGAGCCGCTCGCACCACCTTGGCCGCATCGGCCATTTCGCCGAGATGGCGGTGGCCCAGGGCCTGGTCTCGCTGCACTTCGTCAATGTGATTTCGCGCCCAGTGGTCGCGCCCTTTGGCGGCGGCGACGGGCGCTTTGGCACCAACCCCTGCTGCATCGGCATCCCCATGGGCGCACAAGCGCCCTATGTGTTGGACTTTGCCACCAGCCGGGTCGCTCAAGGCAAGATGCGGGTCGCTTACAACAAGGGCGAACAGGTGCCCGAGGGTTACCTGATCGATGAACACGGCCGGCCTACCACCGACCCGGGGGTGGTGGTGCGCAGCCAGGGCCCACTCGGCGCGCTGATGACCTTCGGCGAGTACAAGGGCTATGGCTTGGCGGTGGCCTGCGAGCTGCTGGGCGGCGCGCTCACCGGCGGCGGCACCTGGCACCAGCAGGCCGACGACCGCCGCGCCGTGCTCAACAGCATGCTGACCATCCTGATCGATCCGGCCAAACTGGGCACCCAGCAGGCTTTGGCCCAGGAGGCTCAGGCCTTTGCCGACTGGCTGCGCGCCAGCCCCTGCGCACCGGACAGTGCTGGCGTGCAACTGGCCGGCGAGCCTGAGCGGGCGGCGCGAGCCCGCCGGGCACAAGAAGGCATCTGGCTGGACGATGCCACCTGGCAGGAGATCCAGGCCGCCGAACGCAAGGTCACCCGATGAGCCTGCCACGCCTGAATGCTGCCACATTGGCCCAGGTCTCTGGCGCGACCATCCCTGCCTACCCCCGCAATGGCGAGCCCGGCGTGCTGCATCTGGGCCTGGGCGCCTTCACCCGCGCCCATCAGGCCATGGTGTTTGATCGCCTGCTGGCCCAGGGCGACGGACGCTGGGGCATGCATGGGATAGGCATGACACAACCACGCCTGGTGCAGCATTTACGCGAACAGGACGGTCTTTACGCGGTGCGGGTGGCTGACGCGCAGGGCCTGCGCTGGCAGGTGCCAGGCGCGCTGTGGCACTTAAATGTGGCGGCCACCGAGCGCGAGGCGGTACTGCAAGCCATGGCCGGTCGGGCGCTGCGCTGGATCACCCTGACCGTAACCGAAAAAGGCTACACCCCCGAATTGGGAAGCCTGTTGGCCCAGGGCTTGCGGCTGCGACAGGCCCAAGGCGGTGCGGGCCTGACCATTGCCTCCTGCGACAACCTGCAGGGCAATGGCGACAAGCTGCGAGCGCTGGTGCTAGCAGCCTGCCAGGAATCGTCGCTGCGCGATTGGGTGGATTCAGCCTGCGCCTTTCCCTGCAGCATGGTTGACCGCATCGTTCCAGCCAGCAGCGAGCTGATTCGGGGCGAGGCCGACGCTGCGCTTGGCCTGCATGATGAAACCGCCTTGGGCACTGAAGGCTTTTGGGAATGGGTGCTGGAAGATCGCTTGGCCGACCCTAGCGATGCCGCCGTGCTGGCAGCGGCCGGCGTGAAGATCACCGGGCAGGTGCATGTCTATGAGGCGGCCAAGCTGCGCATGCTCACCGGCAGCCATTCAGCCATGGCGCTGATGGGTGCGATCACCGGCCGGCGCTTCATCGCCGACTGCATAGGCGCCCCACCCATCCAGGCTTTTGTGCGCCGCCTGATGGAGCGTGAGGTGGCGCCGCATCTGGCGCGGCAGGACTGGCCGGCCTACCGCGACGCCTTGATACAGCGCTTTGGCAACCCCCATCTGCGCCACAGCGTCCACCAGATCGCCACCGACAGCTCGCTCAAAATCCCGCAGCGCTGGCCGCCCTCGGTGCTGGGGCAGTTGCAGACTGGGGCCGGCATCGACCACCATGCCCTGGCCGCCGCTGCATGGCTGCGCTATGGCCTGGGCCACGACGAAAAGGGACAGCCTTACGAGATTCAGGATCCGAATGCCGAGCGCTTGCGCCAGCTGGCGGCCGATCAGCGCCACGCGCCCGAAGCCGCAGTGCAGGCCCTGCTGGCGCAGGCCGACTGGTGGGGCGATCAACTGCCCGCGCTGCCCGACTGGCAGCAGCGCGTGCGGCACTGGCACCGCCTGATCCTCAGCCGCGGCATGGACGGCGCGGTGGAGCAACTCCTGCAAGACATCCCATGAAGATCACCGACGCCCGCGTCATCGTCTGCTGTCCCGGCCGCAACTTCGTCACCCTCAAGATCGAGACTGACGAAGGATTGAGCGGGGTGGGCGATGCGACCCTCAACGGCCGCGAGTTGGCGGTGGCCAGCTATCTGCAAGACCATGTCGTCCCCTGCCTGATCGGCCGCGACCCCCAGCAGATCGAAGACATCTGGCAATACCTTTACAAGGGCGCTTACTGGCGGCGCGGACCGGTAACGATGAGCGCCATCGCGGCGGTCGATACCGCCCTGTGGGACATCAAGGGCAAGATCGCCGGCCTGCCGCTGTACCAGTTGCTGGGCGGCCGCAGCCGCAGCGCGGTGATGGTCTACGGCCATGCGACCGGCCGCGATATTGCACAGACGGTCGACGAGGTGCTGCGCCACCAAGCCGAGGGCTACAAGGCCATTCGCGCTCAAAGCGGCGTGCCCGGTCTGGACAAGGTCTACGGCGTGAGCAGCAACAACCGGATGTACGAGCCGGCCGACAGCAAGCTACCGGCCGAGCACGACTGGGACAGCGCCAAATACCTGCGCCACACCCCAAAGCTGTTTGATGCGGTGCGGGCAGCGACGGGCGAGGAGGTTCATCTGCTGCATGACGTGCACCACCGGCTCACCCCGATGGAGGCGGCCCAGCTCGGCAAGAGCCTGGAGCCCTACCGCCTGTTCTGGATGGAGGACCCCACGCCGGCTGAAAACCAGCAGGCCTTTGCCCTGATCCGGCAGCACACCACCACGCCCATTGCGGTCGGCGAGGTCTTCAACAGCATCTGGGACTGCAAGGCCTTGATCGAAGGGCAGCTGATTGACTACATCCGCGCCACCATCACACATGCCGGCGGCATCACCCACCTGCGCCGCATCGCCGATCTGGCCGACCTTTACCAGGTGCGCACCGGCTGCCATGGCGCCACCGACTTGTCGCCCATCTGCATGGGCGCAGCTCTGCACTTCGATACCTGGGTGCCCAATTTCGGCATCCAGGAATACATGCCCCACAGCGAGCTGATGCTCAGTGTCTTTCGATCCGACTGGCGCTTTGACAAAGGCATGCTCTACTGCGGCGAGGCGCCGGGGCATGGGGTGGACATTGACGAAAAGCTGGCCGAGCGCTACCCCTATCAACGCGCCTACCTGCCGGTCAACCGGCTGCAGCACGACGGCAGCCTGCACAGCTGGTAGCTCCAGCAGGCGCTGGACCGAGGTCCGCCCTGTGACGCACAGACGCCGACTCGACTTGACAGTCGGGTGCTGTGGCGCTTAAATTCACCAAAATCGTTTATATCGAATTCGGTGTTTTTAATCGGGAGGTCTTCACCTACCCATTTGCCGATTCATTTTCAGAGGGCCAGGCATGTTTCCACACGGTTTGAAAAAGGCGCGGGTGATCGACTTTCATGCCCATATGGTGCTGCAGGAAACCATGGGGGCGGCCGGCGACTTCGGGCCCTGGCTGGGCAAGGAAGACGACGGCGCGCCTTTCTTTCAGATTGGCACCACCTATCGCCTGCGCGGCGTTCGCTATGTGGACAGTCCCTTCATGCGCGTCGATCTGCGGCTGGCCCGCATGAATGAGGCCGGCATCGACTTTCAGGTGCTATCGCCCAACCCGCTGACCTACTTCCACTTCATCCCGGCCAAGGAAGCAAGGCTGTTTTGCCGGGCCCACAACCAGGCCATGGCCAGCGCAATTGCGCCGCACCCCGAGCACCTGGCCGGCCTGGCCGCCCTGCCCTTGCAGGACCCGCAGGCAGCGGCCGAAGAACTCGAGCGCGCGGTCAAAGAATTGGGCCTGCTCGGTGCGGCCTTCGGTACCGACGCGCCGATTCGGCTGGACGACCCCAGCCTGGATGTGCTGTATGCCAAGGCTGTGGAACTCGATGTGCCTTTGTACATACACCCCGGGCCGGCCGGCATCGACGGGCCCGCAGGCGATCCGGCCCTGCGCCGCTACGACCTGGACATCATTTCCGGCTTCGCGGCGCAGGAAACCCTGGCGGTAGCCACCTTGATCTACGGCGGCGTGCTCGACCGGCACCCCAAACTCGACCTGTGCATCAGCCACGGCGGAGGCGCCACCGCCCTGATGATGGGCCGCATGGCACGCGGTGCCCGCAAGCGCCCCTGGGCGCGGGAAGAACTGCGGCCCGACGGCGCCTTCGAAGAGCGGCTGCAGCGCCTGTGGTTTGACACCCATGTGGAGCATCCGCAGGTCATAGAGCTGCTGACTGCGGCGGTCGGCTCCAGCCATCTGGTCTACGGCACCAACTTCGCCGGCTGGGACGCGCCCGATGCGAACGGCGGGCCCAGCCGCTACCATGTCGAGCTCGATCATGCTGTGCTGTCGGACAACGCCCGCCGCCTGCTGCGGGCAGACCGGGCTTGAAGCCTGAGCGGCAACAGCCGACCGGCCTGGGCCCCATCCGAACGGCAAGACGCAAAACATGAGCACCAGCCGAGTTAAGGAAGCACAGGACATCAACAGCTTGCAAGAGCGGCTGACCTTTTTGATACATACGGTCAGCAACCGCATCGGTCTGTTCGGCCAGCACCTGCACCGCGAGCATGGCATCAACCATTTCACCGCCCGCATCATGGTGCTGCTGCTCGAATTCGATGAGCTGCGCATCAGCGATCTGGTCGAGCTGCTGGTCCTGCCCCAATCGACCCTGTCCAGCCATTTGCAGGTGCTGCAAAAAAAGGGGCTGATCCGCAAGCGCCGCTCGCGCAAGGACAGCCGCTCGGTCTACCTCTCGCTCTCGCCCACCGGCCTGGAGCTCGCGCATGCCTGCAACGACATGAGCCAGAAGGCCAACGCCGGCATGCTCGAGGGCATAGACCCTGCCGAGCGCGACGTGGCCATCGGCTTTCTGCGCAAGATCAGCGAACGCCTACCAGTGCTGCTCGAGCAACTGAGCGAGCAGCAAAACGCACGGCCAGAGTCCAAGGACTGACCGAGCGGCGGGTGTCTGAGGCCAATAAAAAAAACGCGGCCGAAGCCGCGCTTTTTTTATGAGCAGAAAGCTCCCTCAAGGCTGCACGAACTTGCCGTCCTTGATGGTCAGCACTGCCGCGCCAAACGAGGGAATGCGGTCGGCGTCCAGGGTGAAAGTGCCCTGGCCAATCACCACGGGCAGCTTGTTGGTGCGGGCCATGGCCTGGCGCACCGCGTCGCGGGTGGGGTTGGGGCCTGCCGTCTTGATGGCGTTGGCGGTCACCAGCATCATGGTGTAACCCACACCGGCCCATGAATCGGGCGCCATGTTGTACTTCTTGGTGTAAGCGGCAATGAACTTGCGTCCCATTTCGTTGACGCCGGTTGGCACAAATTCAGCCGGAAAGAGCGTGCCGTCGACCGCCTTGCCGCCGGCCTTGACATAGCGGTCCGAGCCCATGCCGGTATTGCCCACCAGCACGGTGCTGGCCGGCATGCCGGCCTGGCGGGCCTGCAAGACGATGTTGGCGCCCTGCTCTGGCGGCGTGCCCACGTACAGGCAATCGGCCTTGCTGCTGACGATCTTGGTGGCCAGTGCGGTGAAGTCCGAATCGGCAGCGAGGATGGACTCGTCGCCCACGGTCTTGATGCCACCGGCAGCGATGGTGTCGCGCAGCACATTCTTTTGCCGCACATAGCCCTCGTTGTCGCGAATGAACACGTAGAAGCAGTTCTTGGGCTTGGCCTTTTGCACCACGTGGGTGCCCAAGGGCGCCATAAACTGCTCGGCCGTTTCGGTGGACTTGAAGATCCAAGGGCCGGCCTTGAGCACATCCGGTGAGGTGGCCGTGGTGAACAGCGGAATCTTGAGGTCGACTGCGACCGGGGCTGCGGCCATCGCCTCGCCGGTGGAGACAGGCCCAATGATGATGGTGGCCTGGTCACGGGTGGCCATGCGGTTGATCAGGGTAATGGCCTCGGCCCGATCGGAGCGGTTGTCCTCCACCATCAGGGTCACTTTGGTATTGCCAAAGTAATTGGCGGCCATCAGCTCCTCATAAGCGAGCCTGACGGCGTTGATCACCGGCGCGCCCACAAAGGCGAAGGTGCCGGTGTTCGACAGCACCACGCCGATCTTGACCTCCTGGGCCAGGGCCGGCGTGGCCGCAGCCGAGGTGACAGCCGTGGCCAGCGCCAGGCGCGTCATCATTTGCTTGAGTTTGATTGTCATGTCTCTTCCTTTCGTTGATAAACACCTGCGCTACACATCAGGCTGCCGCATGACCCAGGTAGTGCGCGACCACCTGGGGATCATCCTTCAGCTCAGAACTGAGTCCCTCGTGAACAATTTTTCCCTGCTCGATCACATAGGCACGGTGCGTGCTGCCCAGCGCCAGCGTGGAGTTTTGTTCAACCAGCAAAATCGTCAAGCCCTCACGGTTGAGCGCGGTCAGGGCATCAAACACCTGCTTGACCACCAGGGGCGCCAGGCCCAGGCTGGGCTCGTCGAGCAACAAGAGGCGGGGGCTGCCCATCAAGGCTCGGCCTATGGCCAGCATCTGCTGCTGGCCACCGGAGAGCGAGCCCGCCAATTGGCGCTGCCGCTCGGACAGGATAGGGAACAGTTCAAAGATCCGCTCCAGCGAGTAGGAGGCGGGGCGACCGCGCAAGGCGGTGGCGCCCAGGCGCAGGTTTTCCAGCACCGTCATCTCCGGCCAGACCTGCCGCCCTTCGGGCACCTGCTGCAGGCCCTGGCGAGCCACGTTCCAGGGCGGCATCCCGGTGATGGCCTGGCCGGCCAGCGCAATCGCGCCTTCGCTGAGCGGCACCACACCGCTGATGCAGTTGAGCAAGGTGGATTTGCCGGCACCATTGGGGCCGATCAAGGCCACCATCTCGCCGTCTTCGACCTTGAGTGAGACCCCCTTGAGGGCGCGTATGCCGCTGTAAGACGCATGAACCGAATCGACCTTGAGCATCTCAACTCCCCAGATAGGCGGCAATCACCGCCGGGTTGGACACCACCTGATCGGGACTGCCTTCGGCAATGATGCGACCGCCGTCGAGCACATAGATGTGCTCACACATCTTCGTGACAAAGCGGATGTTGTGTTCAATCAGCAAGATACCCATGCCTTGTTGCTGGCTCAGGTTCTTGAAAATATCGCCCAACTCACTGGCTTCGACATCATTCATGCCGGCCACCGGCTCATCGAGCATCAGCAGGGCCGGCTCGGAAGCAATGGCGCGCATCATCTCTACGCGGCGCTGATGCCCATAGGCCAGGGCAGCGGCGGGGAAGTCGGCAAAGTGGCGCATCCCAAAACGCTCGAGCAGGGCCAGGGCTGCATCGGTGGTACGCCGGGTTTCGCGGCGCGAGGCGGGCAGGCCCAGCAGGTTGGCCAGCAGCGAGCTTGACTCGCGCTGATGAAAACCGATGAGCAGGTTCTCCAGCACCGTGGCTTCCTTGAGCAGGCGGATATTTTGGAAAGTGCGCGCAAAGCCGGCACGGCTGATCTCGTGCGCTGACAGCTGCGAGATTTCGTCCTCACCAAAGCGGATCGAGCCCGAAGTTAAGGGCAGCATGCCGGTGATCAGGTTGACCAAGGTGGTCTTGCCCGCACCATTGGGGCCGATCAGCCCAGTCACCCGGCCAGCGGGCACCTGCATGCGGACCTCATGCGCGGCAACCACACCGCCAAAGTTCTTGCTCACCCCATCGAGGATCAAGGCCTTGCTCATGCGACCTCCTTTTCGCGCACCTGAGCCGCCTGTACCCGCTGGCGACGCTTGCGAAAATCGATCCAGGTGTCAACGATGCCGCGCGGCATGAAGTTGATCACCAGAATCAAGAGCAGGCCATAGACCATCATGCGGTAGTCGGCCAGCGGCCGGGACAGTTCGGGCAAAGCCACCAGCACCGCAGTGCCCACCACCGGGCCCCAGACCGAATGCCGACCGCCCAAAACCACATAGGACAAAACCGCCACCAGAAAGGGGAATCCGAACTGATTGGGCTCGAGCGAGTAAACGTGAAATGCCTCCAGCGCGCCGAAGTAACCGGCCAGCGCGCCCGACAGGGCAAAGGCGAGCAGCTGATAGCGTGAAATGGTCACGCCCAGGGAGACGGCCACCGCCTCGTCCTGGCGGATCGCGTCGAAGGCACGGCCGGTGCGCGAGTTGTTCAGGCTGGCCACCAGGTAAATAGCCACCGCCACCGAAATCAGCAAGGTCCAGGTGCCCACCGCCTTGGGAATGCCCGACAAGCCCATGGCACCGCCGGTGATGCCTTCGGCATAGATGTTCAGCGAGAGCACCACCTGCACAAAGGCCAGGGTCGCAATGGCCTGATAGACCCCGCGCAGTCGGGTCAGAGGCCAGGCCAGCAGCATGGACACCAGCACCGAAGCCACCGTGCCCACCAAAATGGACAGCGGCACCGGCAGACCCAGCTTGACCGTCAGCGAGGCGGCGGTATAGGCCCCAATGGCAGTCAGCCCCGCGCTGCCAATCGAAAAGGTGCCCGAGCGCAGCACCAGATACTGGCCCAGCGCATAGCCGGTGTGCAGCAGGAAGAGGTCGATCAGCGGCCGGTAGGCAATGAAAAAATCAATCATCATCGCCCCCGCATCAGTCCTGCCTCAGGCCGGCCGAGCAGGCCATGGGGCCGCACCAGCAGGATCAGAAACAGCAATGAAAAAATAATCGTGTCGGTCAGGCCCGAGGGCAGATAAGCGACCGACAGGGTCTGAATCATGCCCAGCAGCAAGCCGGCCACCAAGGCACCCGAGATGCTGCCCAAGCCACCCAAGATGATGACCACAAAGCCCCGCAGCAAATACGGCT
>CANHGF010000012.1 GCA_947460065.1 Comamonadaceae bacterium | reverse complement strand
CGAGGCCGTCTCCGGCGCGCGCATGCACGCGGCCTACTTTCGCCCAGGCGGCGTCTACCGGGACCTGCCCGACAGCATGCCGCAGTACAAGGTCAGCAAGGTCAAAAACGCCAAGGCCATTGCGGCGCTCAACGAAAACCGCCAAGGATCGCTGCTCGATTTCATCGACGACTTCGTGCAGAAGTTCCCCAAGCTGGTCGACGAGTACGAAACCCTTCTGACTGA
The DNA here is from genome assembly GCA_947460065.1 of Comamonadaceae bacterium. GTDB lineage: Bacteria > Pseudomonadota > Gammaproteobacteria > Burkholderiales > Burkholderiaceae_C > Polaromonas. Next base: position 16,989 of record CANHGF010000012.1, on the reverse strand, counting down.
CAACCGCATTTGGAAGCAGCGCACCGTGGGCGTGGGCGTGGTTACGCCCGGGCGCGCGCTCAACCTGGGGTTTACCGGCGCAATGCTGCGCGGCTCGGGCATTGCCTGGGACCTGCGCAAGCAGCAGCCCTACGACGTCTACGACCGCCTGGACTTCGACATCCCGGTGGGCAAGACCGGTGACTGCTACGACCGTTATTTGGTGCGCATCGAGGAGATGCGTCAGTCCAATCGCATCATTCGTCAGTGCGTGGATTGGCTGCGCGCCAACCCCGGCCCGGTCATTACCGAGGACCACAAGGTGGCGCCGCCGGCCCGAGAGGCGATGAAGTCGAACATGGAAGAGCTGATTCACCACTTCAAGCTCTTTACCGAAGGCATGCACGTGCCTGAAGGGCAGGCCTATGCTGCGGTGGAGCATCCCAAGGGTGAGTTCGGCATTTATCTGATCAGCGATGGGGCCAACAAGCCTTATCGCCTCAAGATCCGTCCGCCCGGCTTTGCCCACCTGGCGGCCATGGACGAAATGGCGCGCGGCCACATGATTGCCGATGCCGTTGCCGTGATCGGCACCATGGACATTGTGTTTGGTGAAATCGACCGCTGAGACACCATGATATTTTCCGACCAGACCCGCACTCGTTTTGACCGCGAGATTGCCAAATACCCGGCCGACCAGAAACAGTCGGCTGTCATGGCCTGCTTGCAGATCGTGCAGGAAGAGCAGGGCTATGTGAGCACGGCCAGCGAGAAAGCGGTGGCCGACTACCTCGGCATGGCGCCGATGGCGGTGCATGAGGTCACCACCTTCTACAACATGTACAACCAAAAGCCATTGGGAAGGTACAAGCTCAACGTCTGCACCAATTTGCCCTGCCAGTTGCGCAGCGGCACCCAGGCACTGGCCCATCTTGAAGAAAAACTGGGCGTGTCCATGGGCGATACCACCGCCGACGGCCTGTTTACCTTGCAGCAGTCCGAGTGCCTGGGCGCCTGCGCCGACGCACCGGTGATGCTGGTCAATGACATCCAAATGTGCAGTTTCATGAGCAATGACAAGCTCGACCAGTTGATTGACGGCCTGAAGGCCGCGGAAGGCCAGGCATGAACGCTGCCAGCATCCTCTCGCAATTCAAGGCCACCGGCGTGCAAAGCTCCTTTCATGGCCGGCACATCAGCCCGCAGATCATGGCGGGACTCGATGGCAGCAACTGGCGCCTTAAAGACTATGAGGCCCGGGGCGGTTATGCGGCCCTGCGCAAGATCCTTGGCCAGGACGGCGGCGAGGGTCTGACCCCCGATCAGGTGATCGCTGAAGTCAAAGCCAGCTCGCTGCGCGGCCGTGGCGGCGCGGGTTTCCCCACCGGCCTGAAGTGGAGCTTCATGCCCCGCCAGTTCCCGGGCCAAAAATATCTGGTCTGCAACTCCGACGAGGGCGAGCCGGGTACCGCCAAGGACCGTGACATCCTTACCTACAACCCGCATGTGGTGATTGAGGGCATGGCCATTGCAGCCTATGCCATGGGCATCTCGGTGGGCTACAACTACATCCACGGCGAGATTTTCCAGACTTACAAGCGCTTCGAAGAAGCCTTGCAGGAGGCGCGCGATGCGGGCCTCCTGGGCGACAAGATCCTGGGCAGCAATTTTTCCTTCCAGTTGCACGCCACGCATGGCTTTGGCGCCTACATCTGTGGCGAGGAAACTGCGCTGCTCGAGTCGCTGGAAGGAAAAAAAGGCCAGCCGCGCTACAAGCCGCCGTTTCCCGCCAGCTTCGGTCTGTACGGCAAGCCCACCACCATCAACAACACCGAGACCTTTGCCGCGGTGCCCTGGATCATTCGCAACAGCGGCCAGGCCTATTTGGAAATTGGCAAGCCCAATAACGGTGGCACCAAGCTGTTCACCGTCAGCGGCGATGTCAACAACCCGGGTAACTTTGAAGTTCCACTGGGCACACCCTTTGCCAAGCTGCTCGAACTGGCCGGCGGCGTGCGGTCGGGCCGCCAGCTCAAGGCGGTGATCCCGGGTGGCTCGTCCATGCCTGTGCTGCCTGCAGACATCATGATGGCCACCGTCATGGACTACGACTCAATCGCCAAGGCCGGCTCCATGCTGGGCTCGGGCGCGGTGATCGTGATGGATGACAGCCGCTGTATGGTCAAGAGCCTGTTGCGCCTGTCGTATTTCTACATGCACGAGAGCTGTGGTCAGTGCACCCCCTGCCGTGAAGGAACCGGCTGGCTCTGGCGCATGGTGCACCGCATTGAACATGGCCAGGGCCGCGAGAGCGATCTGGACCTGCTCAACTCAGTCTCCGACAGTATTCAAGGGCGCACCATCTGCGCCCTGGGCGATGCGGCAGCCATGCCGGTGCGCGCCATGATCAAGCATTTCCGCGCCGAGTTCGAACACCACATCACGCACAAGACCTGCATGGTCCCGGCTTACGCCTGAGTGCAGTACAGCAAAAGCACACACCATGGTTGAAATCCAACTCGACGGCAACAAGGTCGAAGTGCCTGCAGGCAGCACGGTGATGCATGCGGCCGAAAAAGCCGGTACCTACATCCCGCATTTTTGCTATCACAAGAAGCTGAGCATTGCGGCCAACTGCCGCATGTGCCTGGTCGATGTGGAAAAAGCCCCTAAGCCCATGCCCGCCTGCGCCACGCCGGTCACGCAAGGCATGGTGGTGCACACCAAGAGCGACAAGGCCATCAAGGCGCAAAAAAGCGTGATGGAGTTCCTGCTCATCAACCATCCGCTCGATTGCCCGATATGCGACCAGGGCGGCGAATGCCAGTTGCAGGATCTGGCCGTCGGCTACGGCGGCAGCGGCTCGCGCTACCAGGAAGAAAAGCGGGTGGTGCTGCACAAGGATGTGGGCCCGCTGATCAGCATGGAAGAGATGAGCCGCTGCATCCACTGCACCCGCTGCGTGCGCTTTGGCCAGGAGGTGGCCGGCGCCATGGAGCTGGGCATGTCCCACCGCGGCGAGCACTCCGAGATCGAAACCTTTGTCGGCATGTCGGTCGACTCTGAGCTGTCGGGCAATATGATCGACATTTGCCCCGTGGGTGCGCTCACCAGCAAGCCCTTTCGCTACAGCGCCCGCACCTGGGAGCTGTCGCGTCGCAAATCCGTCAGCCCGCATGATTCGACCGGCGCCAATCTGGTCATTCAGGTCAAGCAAAACCAGGTCATGCGCGTCTTGCCTCTGGAAAACGAGGCTGTCAATGAGTGCTGGATTGCCGACCGCGATCGCTTCTCGTATGAGGCCTTGAATGGCGAAGATCGCCTGAGCGTGCCCATGATCAAGCAGGGCGGCCAGTGGAAAGAAGTCGATTGGCAGACCGCCCTCGAATATGTGGCCAATGGCCTCAAGCAGATTGGCCAAGACCATGGCCCGGCCAGCTTGGGTGCCTTAGTCAGCCCGCACAGCACCCTGGAGGAGCTGTACCTAGCGGGCCTCTTGATGCGCCGCCTGGGCAGCGACAACATCGACCATCGCCTGCGCCATGCCCAGTTCCCGGCCGCCCAAGGCGTGCGCTGGTTGGGCACAACGCTCGCTTCGCTTTCCAGTCTGCAATCGGCCTTGGTCATCGGTTCGAACCTGCGTAAAGACCATCCCCTGATGGCGCTGCGCCTGCGGCAAGCAGTTCGTACCGGTGGCAAGCTGATGAGCATCAATTCAGTGCGCCAGTTGCCCACGGCCGATGCCTGGGCCATTCCTGTGTCGCGCAGCATCACGGCTGAGCCTGCGCAGTGGCAGGCGGCGCTCATGGAGGTGGCGGCGGCGCTGGCGCAAGCCCAGGGCCTGGCTTTGCCGGCCGGCATCGTTGCTGGGCCCGTCGGTGAGACCGCTCAGGCCATGGCCCAGGCTTTGATGAGCGGGCAGCACAAGGCCATCTTGCTGGGCAATGCGGCTGCCCACCATGCCCAGGCTTCGAATTTGCTCGCTGTGGCGGCCTGGATTGCTCAGCACACCGGTGCCAGCGTGGGCTATCTGGTGGAGGCTGCCAACACCGTCGGCGCTCAGTGGGTGGGCGCACTGCCGCAAAGCGGCGGCTTGCATGCGGGCCAGATGCTCGCAGGCTCGCTCAAGGCGGCGCTGCTGCTGGGCACCGAGCCTGTGTTTGATTCTGCGGCAGGGGCTGCGGCCCGGCAGGGCCTGGCCCAGGCGCAGATGGTCGTCTCGCTCAACGCCTTCAAGGCCAATATGGACTTGGCCGATGTGCTCTTGCCGATTGCGCCCTTCACCGAAACCCCGGGGACTTTTGTCAACGCAGAGGGCAGGGTGCAGAGCTTTCATGCAGTGGTCAAGCCGCTGGGGCAGGCGCGGCCGGCCTGGAAGGTCTTGCGGGTGCTCGGCCAGATGCTGGGCCTGGCGGGTTTTGAGGCCGAGTCGGCCAACGAGGTGCTGAGCCAGGCCATAGGCGTGGCCAGTGCCGAGGGTGCGCGTTTTGTGCCGGCCGATGTGCTGGGCAACGCAGCCAGCTTCGATGCCGCGCTGGCATCGGCCCCTGTGGGCGAGCCTGTGACGGCGGCCATTTATCAGATCGACGGGACCGTGCGCCGCGCGCCCTCGCTGCAGTTGACCGCCGATGCCCGCGCCGGCCATGGCTCGCAAGCACAAGAAATCGGACACGAGCTCCGTCAAGAGGTGAGCGCATGATCGATAGCATCAACCAAGCCGGTCTGGGCCTGCTCGGCGGCACACTGTGGCCGGTGGTCTGGACCTTGATCAAGATCGTGGCTGTGCTGCTGCCGCTGATGGGCTGCGTGGCCTATCTGACGCTGTGGGAGCGCAAGGCCATTAGCTTTACCCAGGTCCGACTGGGCCCCAACCGGGTCGGACCCAGCGGTCTGCTGCAACCGATTGCCGATGCGCTCAAGCTGCTGACCAAAGAGATCATCATGCCGACGGCCGCCAGCAAGGGCCTGTTCGTGCTGGGGCCGATCATGACCATCATGCCGGCCCTGGCCGCCTGGGCTGTGGTGCCTTTCGGACCGGATGTGGCGCTGGCCAATATCAATGCCGGCCTGTTGTTTCTCATGGCCATTACTTCTCTGGAAGTCTATGGCGTGATCATTGCCGGCTGGGCCTCCAATTCCAAGTACGCCTTCCTCGGTGCGCTGCGCGCCTCAGCCCAGATGGTCAGCTACGAGATCGCCATGGGCTTTTGCCTGGTGGTGGTGCTGATGGTTTCAGCCAGCCTGAACATGACCGACATCGTCATGGGGCAGGGCAAGGGCATGGGCACTGATATGGGCCTGAACTTCCTGTCCTGGAATTGGCTGCCCCTGCTTCCCATTTTCCTGGTGTATTTCATCGCTGGTCTCGCGGAGACCAACCGCCACCCCTTCGACGTGGTCGAGGGCGAGTCCGAGATCGTCGCCGGCCACATGGTCGAGTACTCGGGCATGGCCTTTGCCATGTTCTTCCTGGCCGAATACGCCAACATGATCCTGGTCTCCATTTTGTGCGTGATCATGTTCCTGGGCGGCTGGCTGCCGCCCGTCGAGGCCCTGAGCTTCATTCCCGGCTGGATCTGGTTGGGCATCAAGACCTTTGTGGTGGTCACCATGTTTCTCTGGGTGCGCGCCACCTTCCCGCGCTATCGCTATGACCAGATCATGCGTCTGGGCTGGAAGATCTTCATTCCGGTCACGCTGGTGTGGCTGGTGGTGGTGGCCGTGTGGATGCACACCCCTCTCAATATCTGGAAGTAAGTCATGAGCACTGAGACCCTGTCCCGGCCCTCGTCCTTCTCCTTGAAGGACTTCCTCTCCAGTTTCATGCTGACCGAGCTGTTCAAGGGCATCGCCCTGACTGGCAAGTACATGTTCAGCCGCAAGATCACCATCCAGTTTCCCGAGGAAAAGACGCCGCTGTCGCCGCGTTTTCGCGGCCTGCATGCACTGCGCCGCTACGACAACGGCGAGGAGCGCTGCATTGCCTGCAAGCTGTGCGAGGCGGTCTGCCCGGCCCTGGCCATCACCATCGAGTCGCAAGTGCGCGACGATGGCAGCCGGCGTACCAGCCGCTACGACATCGACCTGACCAAATGCATCTTCTGCGGCTTCTGCGAGGAAAGCTGCCCAGTCGACTCGATCGTCGAGACGCACATCCTGGAATACCACGGCGAAAAGCGGGGCGACCTGTATTTCACCAAGGACATGCTGCTGGCTGTGGGCGACCGCTACGAGGCCGAGATCGCAGCGAACAAGGCGGCCGACGCCAAATACCGGTGAACGAAAGCAGCCGACTTATGGACGTTCAATCTGCTCTGTTTTACGCCTTTGCCGCGGTGCTGCTGTTTGCAGCCTTTCGCGTGATCACCGCCCGTAACCCGGTCCATGCGGCCCTGTTTCTGGTGCTGGCCTTCTTCCAGGCCTCGGCCTTGTGGCTGATGCTCAAAGCCGAGTTCCTGGCCATCACCCTGGTGCTGGTTTATGTGGGCGCGGTGATGGTGCTCTTCCTGTTCGTGGTCATGATGCTCGACATCAACATCGACAGCATGCGCAAAGGCTTTTGGAAGCATTTTCCCCTGGCCGCGGTCATGGGTGCGGTCATCGCGCTGGAGATGGCGGCGGTGCTGATGGGCGGCTTTCGGGTGACCGCGCCGCCAGCAGCGGCTGCAGCCAGCCAGGCAGCGGCCGACTATTCCAATACCAAGGAGCTGGGCAAGGTGCTCTACAGCCAGTACCTGCTGCCGCTGCAAGCCGCCGCCGCTTTGCTGCTGGTGGCCATCATCGCAGCCATCGCCTTGACTCTGCGCGAGCGCAAGGATTCGAAAGCGATTGATGCGTCCGAGCAGGTCCGCGTTAAGCGGGGCGACCGGGTGCAGCTGCTCAAGATCGCGCCCAGCGCTGTTGCGCCTGAGCCCCCAGTGGCTGCGGCCGAGGAGACCAAGCCATGATTTCCCTGGGCCATTTCCTAACCCTTGGCGGCCTGCTGTTTGCCCTGTCGGTGATCGGCATCTTCTTGAACCGCAAGAACCTGATCGTGCTGCTCATGGCCATCGAGCTGATGCTGCTGGCGGTCAATATGAATTTCGTCGCCTTCTCCTATTACCTGGGCGATATGGCCGGGCAGATTTTTGTCTTCTTCATCCTTACCGTGGCCGCTGCTGAGTCGGCCATCGGTCTGGCGATTTTGGTGCTTTTGTTCCGCAACAAGTCCAGCATCAATGTCGATGAACTCAACACCCTCAAGGGCTGATTGCCCCGCATGACAGCCCAGCGCACGGGAATCCCACGATGAGTCAAACCCTTTCCGCTTCCACCTTGCTGGCCGTGCCGCTGGCGCCGCTGGTCGGCTCGCTGCTGGCCGGCATTTTCGGCACGGCGCTCGGCGGCAACCGCATTGGTCGGGCCCTCAGTCACAGCCTAACGATTTTGGGCGTGCTGGTGGCCTTGTTGATTTCGCTCAAGACCCTGGGCAGCGTGATCGACGGCGCTCGCTTCAACGAAACCCTCTACACCTGGATGGTGGTCGGCGGCCTGAAGATGGAAGTGGGTTTCATGATCGACGGGCTGACCGCCATGATGATGGTGGTGGTCACCTTTGTCTCGCTCATGGTGCACATCTACACCATAGGCTATATGGAGGAAGACGAGGGCTACAACCGCTTCTTCGCCTATATCTCGCTGTTCACCTTCTCCATGCTCATGCTGGTCATGAGCAACAACTTGCTGCAGCTGTTCTTTGGCTGGGAGGCGGTGGGCCTGGTGTCGTATTTGCTGATCGGTTTTTGGTTCAAAAAGCCGACGGCCACCTTCGCCAATATGAAGGCCTTCCTGGTCAACCGGGTGGGTGACTTCGGCTTCATCCTGGGCATAGGTCTGATCGCTGCCTATGCCGGTACGCTCAGCTATTCCGAGGTGTTTGCCAAGGCTGCTCAGCTGGGCGCCATGCAGTTCCCAGGCACCGATTGGCTGCTGGTCACCGTGATCTGCATCTGCCTGTTCATCGGCGCCATGGGCAAGTCGGCCCAGTTTCCCTTGCATGTCTGGCTGCCTGATTCGATGGAGGGCCCGACCCCGATCTCGGCGCTGATTCATGCGGCCACCATGGTGACGGCCGGTATCTTCATGGTCGCGCGCATGTCGCCGCTGTTCGAGCTGTCAGCGACCGCGCTCAACTTCATCTTGGTCATCGGCTCGATCACCGCGCTGTTTATGGGCTTTTTGGGCATCATTCAGAACGACATCAAGCGGGTGGTGGCCTATTCCACGCTCTCGCAGCTGGGCTATATGACGGTCGCGCTGGGCGCCTCGGCCTATTCAGTGGCGGTGTTTCACCTCATGACCCATGCCTTTTTCAAGGCGCTGCTCTTTTTGGCGGCCGGCTCGGTCATCATGGGTCTGCACCATAACCAGGACATTCGCTGGATGGGCGGTGTGCGCAAGTACATGCCGATCACCTGGATCACCTCGCTGTTGGGCTCGCTGGCTTTGATCGGAACGCCGCTGTTCTCCGGCTTTTACTCCAAGGACAGCATCATCGAAGCGGTGCATTTCAGCAATCTGCCGGCGGCAGGCTTTGCCAACTTCGCGGTGCTGGCCGGCGTGTTTGTGACAGCCTTCTATTCCTTTCGCATGTACTTCCTGGTCTTCCACGGCAAAGAGCGCTACGACCAGAATCCGGACGCCCACCATAACGACCACCATGATGATCACCACCATGGCCACGATGCCAAGCCGCACGAGTCGCCCTGGGTGGTGACGGTACCTCTGGTGCTGCTGGCCATTCCCTCGGTCTTCATCGGCTACTACACCATCACCCCGATGCTGTTTGGCGACTTCTTTAAGGATGCGATCACCGTCAACACCCAGTTGCATCCAGCCATGGCCGAGCTCGCCAAGATCTTCCATGGCCCCATGGCCATGGCCAGCCATGCCTTGTCGACCGCACCTTTCTGGCTGGCCCTGGCTGGGGTGGTGGTGGCCTGGTATTTCTATCTCATCAACCCGGCGGTGCCGGCAGCCATAGGCCGGGCCCTGCGCCCCATCGCCGTGGTGCTCGAGAACAAGTACTACATGGACTGGTTCAATGAAAACGTGCTGGCAAAAGCCGCCCGTGGTCTCGGATTGGGTCTGTGGAAGGGCGGCGATCAGGCGCTGATCGACGGGGCGGTGGTCAATGGCTCCTGGCGCCTGGTGGGCTGGGTGTCTGCGGCGGTGCGGCAGTTGCAGTCGGGCTTCATCTACCACTATGCACTGGCCATGATCATCGGCGTGTTCGCGCTGATGACCTGGTTTGTCTGGCTCAACAAATAAGAAGAGGCAACACATGGCTTTGCTGAGCCTGGCGATTTGGACGCCGATTGTTTTTGGGATAGCGCTGCTGGCCCTGGGGCGGGACGAGCATGTCAAGGCGGTGCGTGCGCTGGCCCTGATGGGCTCCTTGGTGAGTCTGTTGGTGACGCTGCCGCTCTACGGTGGTTTTCAGTACGACACCAGCGCGATGCAGTTTGTCGAGAAGGCCAGCTGGATCCCGCACCTGAATATCAATTACCACCTGGGCCTGGACGGCATCTCGTTCTGGTTCGTGCTGCTGACAGCCTTCATCACCGTGGTGGTGGTGATCGCCGGCTGGGAGGTGATCGAGGAGCGGGTCAACCAGTACATGGGGGCCTTCCTGATTCTCTCGGGCCTGATGATCGGTGTCTTCAGCGCGCTCGACGCGATGCTATTTTTTGTCTTCTTTGAGGCCACACTGATCCCGATGTACCTGATCATCGGCATCTGGGGCGGCCCCAACAAGATCTACGCCGCCTTCAAGTTCTTCCTCTACACCTTGCTGGGCTCGCTGCTGATGCTGGTGGCGCTGGTCTATCTGTACAACAAATCCGGTGGCAGCTTTGACCTGGAGACCTGGCATAAGCTGCCGCTGGGCATGACGACGCAGACCCTGCTGTTCTTTGCCTTCTTTGCGGCCTTTGCCGTCAAGGTGCCGATGTGGCCGGTCCACACTTGGCTGCCCGATGTGCACGTGGAAGCCCCCACGGGCGGCTCGGCAGTGCTGGCGGCCATCATGCTCAAGCTGGGCGCCTATGGCTTCTTGCGCTTTTCCATGCCGATCGCCCCCGACGCCTCGCGCGAATGGGCCTGGTTGATGATTGCGCTGTCACTGGTGGCGGTGATCTATGTCGGTTTGGTGGCCCTGGTTCAGCAGGATATGAAAAAGCTGGTGGCCTACTCCTCGGTGGCGCACATGGGTTTTGTCACCCTCGGCTTTTTCATCTTCAATGATCTGGGCGTTGCCGGCGGCCTGGTACAGATGATCGCGCACGGCTTTGTGTCGGGTGCCATGTTCCTGTGCATCGGTGTGCTGTACGACCGGGTGCATTCAAGGCAGATTTCCAGCTACGGTGGTGTGATCAACACCATGCCCAAATTTTCGGCCTTTGCGCTGCTGTTTGCCATGGCCAACTGCGGCCTGCCGGGCACCGCCGGCTTCGTCGGCGAGTGGATGGTGATCCTGGGTGCGGTCAAATTCAATTTCTGGATCGGCTTAGCCTCGGCCACTGCCTTGATTTTTGGCGCCGCCTACACCCTGTGGATGTTCAAGCGGGTCTATCTGGGCGATGTGGCCAATGAGGATGTACGGCAGTTGTCGGACATCAATGCACGTGAATTTTTCATGCTCAGCCTGCTGGCTGCTGCCGTGCTTTACATGGGCATTTTCCCCAAGCCCTTTACCGATGTGATGGACGCTTCCGTGGCCGACCTGCTCAAGCATGTGGCCCTGTCCAAGCTGAAATGATCCGCCACCTGGCAACGACGTTCGAGTTCTTCCATGATTGATGCATTGAGCTGGTTTGCGGTCTATCCTGAAATCATTCTGCTGGTGATGGCTTGCGTCATCGCCCTGGTGGACCTGGGCGTGCGGGACCGCGGGCGCAAGCTCAGCTATGTGCTGTCGCTGCTCACCCTGGCCTGGGTGGCCATCGTCACCGGCTCGCACGCCCTGGGTGGCGAGACAGTCTACGGTTTTGGCAAGATGGTGGTCAGCGATCCCATGGGCAACTGGCTCAAATGCTTTGCCTCCCTGACCCTCATGGCCACCTTGGTGTACGGCCGGCCCTATGTGGCCGACCGCGACATGCTGCGCGGCGGTGAGTTCTTCACGCTGGGCCTTTTCTCGCTGCTTGGTGCCTTCCTGATGATCTCGGGGCGCAACTTTCTGGTGCTCTACATGGGCCTGGAGATGATGACCCTCTCGAGCTACGCCCTGGTGGCCTTGCGGCGCGACCATGCCACCGCCACCGAGGCGGCCATGAAGTACTTCGTGCTTGGCGCCCTGGCCTCGGGCTTTTTGCTCTACGGTCTGTCCATGATCTACGGCGCCACCGGCAGTCTGGATGTGGGCGAGGTGTTCAAGGCCATTGCCAGCCGCGAGGTCAAGCACCAGGTGTTGGTCTTCGGTCTGGTGTTTGTGGTGGCTGGTTTGGCCTTCAAGCTCGGTGCTGTGCCTTTTCACATGTGGCTGCCCGATGTCTACCACGGCGCGCCTACTGCGGCCACCTTGGCCATTGGTGCTGCGCCGCAGTTGGCCGCCTTCGCCATGGTCATCCGCATTCTGGTGCAGGGCCTGATGCCGCTGGCCATAGACTGGCAGCAGATGCTGGGCGTGCTGGCGGTCGCATCGCTGCTGGTGGGCAATCTGGCAGCGGTGGCGCAGACCAACCTCAAGCGCATGCTGGCTTTTTCCACCATTGCGCAGATGGGCTTTTTGCTGCTGGCCCTGCTGGCTGGGGTGGTCGGTGGCGACAAGGTCAATGCGCAGTCGGCCTATGGGGCGGCCATGTTCTACGTGGTGACCTATGTGCTGACCACGCTGGCGGTGTTTGGCGTGATCATGCTGCTGGCCAGAGAGGGTTTCGAGTCTGAAGAAATCGTCGATCTGGCCGGCCTGAACCAGCGCAGCCCGCTGTATGCCGGGGTGATGGCCGTTGGCATGTTCTCGCTGGCCGGTGTGCCGCCCCTGGTCGGGTTTTATGCCAAGCTGTCGGTCATCGACGCGCTGCTGTCGGCTCAGGGTAATGAATATCTTTACCTGGCCCTGTTCGCTGTTTTGGCCTCGCTGATCGGCGCCTTTTATTACCTGCGGGTGGTCAAAGTGATGTACTTCGACCCTGTACCCGCTCATGTGAGCCCGGCCATCGAGGCCACGCAGGATGTGCGGGTGGTGCTTGGCCTCAACGCGATCTTGCTGCTCGCGCTGGGTCTGCTGCCGGGCGGCTTGATGACCCTGTGCTCGCAGTCCATGGCCAGCGTGCTCAAGTCCCTGGCGAGTTAAGGTCATGAATTCCTCGGCGATGGTCTGGACAGTGATTGCGCTGGCGCTGGTGGCGGCCAATCTGCCCTTTGTGAGCAATCGCCTCTTTCTGGTGAGGTCCTTGTCAGGGCAAAAGTCGCTGGCCTGGCGCTTGCTGGAGTTGGTGCTGCTTTACCTGCTGGTTGGCGCGGCGGCGGTAGGCCTGGAGCACAGCCTTGGCCAGGTGGCGCCCCAGAGTTGGGAGTTCTACGCGGTCACAGGCTGCTTGTTTCTCACCCTGGCCTTCCCCGGCTTTGTCTACCGCTATCTGTACAAGCGGTCCTGAAGGCTTACGCTTGAGCGCCCACGCCGCTTCTGCCGACGAGCATCTGCGTGAGGCGACCGTCTCCAGCGAGGAGCTGCTGCGCGGCAGCTTCCTGCACGCCAAGCGCGACATCGTGCGTCTGCCCGACGGCAGTCAAGCCAGCCGCGAATATGTTTGTCATCCCGGCGCGGTGGTGGTGGTGGCGGAGTTGCCCGATGGACGCTATGTGCTCGAACGGCAGTGGCGCTACCCGCTCGAGCGGGCCTTTACCGAGTTTCCGGCAGGCAAGCTCAACCCGGGGGAAGATCCGCTCTTGTGCGCCCAGCGCGAGCTGCGCGAGGAAACCGGCTACCAGGCCAGCCATTGGGCCTATGCCGGCCCTGTGCACCTGGCCATCGCCTACTCGACCGAGGTCATTCACCTGTTTTTTGCCCGGGGCTTGAGTGCCGGCGAGCGTCAGCTCGACGAAGGCGAATTCTTGGACGTGTTTGCCGCCAGCCTGGAACAACTGCAGGCTTGGGCCCGGGCCGGCCAGCTCACCGACGCCAAGACCCAGTTTTGCCTGCTCTGGGCGCAAAACCTGCGCTCGGGCCTGTGGTCGCTGGACTGGCAGGGCTCTTGAGCAGCTTCTTGCTCTGCTGCCTGTGCGGCCTGCGGCATAAACCATGGCCAGCGGATTTTTCAGCATCGGCGCGATAATTGACGCTATGAAAGTTTTAGACCTCAAATGCGCGCATCGGCATGTGTTCGAGGGATGGTTCGCCTCCGAAGATGATTTTCAGTCGCAGCTCGGGCGTGGGCTGGTCAGCTGCCCAGTCTGTGGTGATGCAGCTGTCGAAAAGCAGCTCAGTGCGCCGCGGCTCAATCTAGGCGCTTTGCCCGCGCCGCAAGCCCCTCAGCCAGCTACCGCGCCGGTGCCTCAGGAGATGGCTGCCGCCATGGCCGACCCCAAGCTGCAAGCCCTGTGGCTCAAGGCCATGCGTGAAGTCGTTGCCCGCACCGAAGACGTGGGCGAGCAATTCGCCGACGTGGCCCGTCAGATGCACCACGGTGATCTACCCGAACGCGGCATCCGGGGCCGTACCACCCCCGACGAGGCAGCAGCCCTGTTGGACGAGGGCATCGCGGTGATGCCCTTGCTGCTGCCCGACGCCCTCAAAGAGCCCCTGCAGTAAAGCTGCTCAGCGGCTGTATTCAGCGCGCAGGATCTTGGCCGCTTCGGTCATGGCGCGCAGCTTGCCGTCGGCCACTTCGCGCGGCAGGTATTTCATGCCGCAGTCGGGCGCCAAAATCACCTGCTCGGGCGAGATGTACTGCAGCGCCCGTTTAACGCGGGAGGCCACCACCACCGGCGACTCGATGCTGGGGTCTTCTAGGTTCAGGCAACCAACCATGATTTGCTTGCCCGGAAGGCTTTGCAGCACCGCGCAGTCCAGGTTGGATTGGGCGGTCTCGATGGAGATTTGCTGGCAGCTACAGGCAGCCAGCTCGGGCAGGAAGTTGTAGCCGTTCGGGCGGGCATGGATGATGGCGGCATAGCCAAAGCAGATGTGCACGGCCGTCTTGCCCGTTATGCCTTCCAAGGCCCGATTGAGCGCGCGGATGCCATATTCGCGGGCTTTTTCAGGTCGCGCCTGCATATAGGGCTCATCGATCTGCACCACATCGGCGCCGTGGGCAAACAGGTCCTTGATTTCCTCGTTGATGGCCACCGCATAGTCCATCGCGGCTTCTTCTTCCGATGCGTAAAAGTCGTTTTGCGCCTGCTGCAGCATGGTGAAGGGGCCGGGCACGGTGATCTTGACCTGGCGCGTGGTGTGCTTCTTCAGAAACAGCAGGTCCTCCACCTCAATCGGCCGTATCCGGCGCACCTTGCCCACGATGCGCGGCACCGGGTTGGGGTGGCCCGAGCGGTCCAGCGCTGTGCCCGGGTTGTCGATGTCCACGCCTTCTAGCGCGGTGGCGATGCGATTGGAATAGCTCTCGCGACGAATCTCGCCATCGGTGATGATGTCCAGCCCGGCATCTTCCTGTGCCCGTATGGCCAGCACCGTGGCATCGTCCATCGCTTGCTGCAAATACGGCTCGGCCACCCGCCACAGCTCCTTAGCCCGCACCCGGGGCGGAAAGCGTCCGGCCAGCTTGACCCGGTCAATCAGCCAGTCGGGTTGGGGGTAGCTGCCAACAATGGTGGTGGGGAAAAGCATGAAAACTCCGTGATGTGTTGCGAACAGGGGCATTTTCACCCATGTCGGCATAAGCCATTCAGGAGTGGCTCATTGAGGAGTGACTTGTGTGGCAGCGCCGCCCTCGGCGCGATGCAGCCCCGGTTCAAGCGCTGCCGCCCGCTCGAGCGCGCATCGCCGCGAGGGCGCGGCTCCCACAGGCTCTAGCCCCCACAGGCTCTAGCCCCCACAGGGTCTGGCTCCCGCAGAGCCCAGGCTGCGGATCAGGGATAGAGCCCGCGCAATTGGCGGGTGTGCAAGATGCGCCGGCAGGCCACGATGAAGGCGGCGGTGCGCAGGCTCACACGGCGCTCGTCTGCGACCGCCCAGACCGCGTTGAAGGCCTCGGTCATCACCCGCACCAGTCGGCGGTTGATCTCGTCTTCGTCCCAGAAGAAGCTGGAGAAGTCCTGCACCCATTCGAAATAGCTCACCGTCACCCCGCCTGCGTTGGCGATCACGTCGGGCACGACCAATATGTTGCGTTCGGCCAGGATGTCGTCGGCGCCAGGTAGGGTTGGTCCATTGGCGCCCTCCAGGATGAGTTTTGTTTCTAGGCGCAGGGCCCGCTCGGGCGTGATCTGCTGTTCAAGTGCGGCAGGAATCAGAATCTCAGAGGGCAACTGCCAGAAGGCCTCACTTTCCAGGGCCTGCGCCGGTTCAAAGCCGGCCACCCCGCCATAGGCTTGCACATGAGCCAGCAGCGCATGGATGTCCAAGCCCGCATCGCTAAAGATGGTGCCGCTGTGGTCTTGCACCGCCACCACCCGCGCGCCTGCTTGCGCAAACAAGCGAGCCGCC
The DNA here is from genome assembly GCA_947460065.1 of Comamonadaceae bacterium. Classification (GTDB taxonomy): domain Bacteria; phylum Pseudomonadota; class Gammaproteobacteria; order Burkholderiales; family Burkholderiaceae_C; genus Polaromonas. Next base: position 1,367 of record CANHGF010000012.1, on the reverse strand, counting down.
ACCCCGCCCACATTGCCCAGGCCCTGCACCGCCACGCGCGCGCCGGCCACGCTCAGGCCCAGGTGCTGGCAGGCGAGTTGACCGACGGTGTAAACGCCTCGGCCGGTCGCCTCTTTGCGACCGAGCGAGCCGCCCAGGTCGACCGGCTTGCCCGTGACCACGCCGGTGGTGGTGGCGCCCACATTCACGGAGTAGGTGTCCATCATCCATGCCATGGTCTGCTCGTTGGTGTTGACGTCGGGCGCTGGGATGTCCTGGTTGGGGCCGATGATGATGCCGATCTCACTGGTGTAGCGGCGCGTCATGCGTTCGAGTTCACCTCTGGAGAGTTGGCGTGGATCGACCCGCACGCCGCCTTTGGCGCCGCCATAAGGCACGTTGACCGCTGCGTTTTTGACCGACATCCAGGCGGCCAGCGCCATCACTTCTGACAGCGTCACGTCTTGATGAAAGCGCACGCCCCCCTTGCCTGGTCCCCGCGAGACGTTGTGCTGCACCCGGTAGCCTTCGAAGTGGGCCACGGTGCCGTTGTCCAATTGAATGGGTACATCGACGATCAGGATGCGCTTGGGTCGCTTGAGCGTTTCTACCCAGCGCGAAAGGTTTCCAAGGTGCGGCAAAACACGGTCGACTTGTTGCAGATAGTTGCCCCAAGGCCCCAACCCATCGGGCTGCAGGTAGGAGGGCAGGATATGGGCTGGGGTCTGTGCAGGAGCACAGGCAGTCTCGGGGATGAGCCTCATGGGTGGGCCAATACGGAGTGGGGAGGGCCCAGAGAATAGGCAGCACCTGCAGCCTTGTCCAAGACTGCTTTGGCCTCAGTTCATGCAGGTCCTGCATGGGACCTGCTGCAGGACGATCGGCGGCGGCCGCGCGGGCTCAGGCGTTGAACTGCAGCGCCGCCAGCCGGGCGTACATGCCGCCTTGGGCCACCAGATCGGCATGGCTGCCTTGTTCGATCAGCCGTCCATGGTCGAGCACGATGATGCGGTTGGCCCGCTGCACTGTGGCCAGGCGGTGAGCGATCACCAGCGTGGTGCGGCCCTGCATGGCCGACTCGAGCGCCGCCTGCACCATGCGCTCGCTTTGCGCATCGAGCGCCGAGGTGGCCTCGTCGAGCAGCATCAGCGGCGGGTTTTTCAGCAGCGCCCGCGCAATCGCGATGCGCTGGCGCTGCCCGCCCGACAGGCGCACGCCGCGCTCCCCCAAAAACGTGTCATAGCCTTCAGGCAGGCGTTCGATGAACTCGTCGGCAAAGGCCGCCTGCGCGGCGGCGCGCACCTCGGCGTCGCTGGCCTGCGGCTTGCCGTAGCGTATGTTTTCTAGGGCGCTGCTGGAGAAGATCACCGGGTCTTGCGGCACGATGG
>CANHGF010000011.1 GCA_947460065.1 Comamonadaceae bacterium | reverse complement strand
TGACCCCTTTGACCGCCTGCTGGTAGCCCAGGCCCTGACCGAACCGCTGCACCTGATCACGCACGACGCCCAGGTGGCCTCCTACTCCGACACTGTGATCCTGATCTGATTGACCATGACCCCTGCCCTCCCCAATGCCGCCCCTGGCCTGGTCCTGAACACCCCCCTGACCCAGCGACGCCTGAGCGACTTCAAACTGATCGCCTTTGACATGGACTCCACGCTGATCAACATCGAGTGTGTGGACGAGATTGCCGATGCGGTGGGCAAGAAGGCCGAGGTGGCGGCCATCACTGAGGCGGCCATGCGCGGTGAGATTGCCGACTACAAGGAAAGCCTGCGCCGCCGCGTGGCTTTGCTCAAGGGCGTGAGCGTGGCCGACATGCAGCGCGTCTACGACGAGCGCCTGCGTCTGAACCCGGGCGCGGCCGAGCTGGTGCAAGCCTGCAAGGCGGTGGGCATGAAGGTGCTGCTGGTCTCCGGCGGCTTTACCTTCTTTACAGACCGCATCCGCGACCGGCTGGGCATAGACCACACCCGCTCCAATGTGCTCGAGCTCGAAGGCGGGGCTCTGACCGGCCGCATGGTCGATCAGCCCTGGGGCGATATTTGCGATGGCGAAGAAAAAAAACGCATGCTGCTGCAGACCTGCAGCCAGCTCAACATCTTGCCGGCCCAGGCCATTGCGATGGGCGACGGTGCCAACGACCTACCCATGATGGGCCAAGCCGGGCTGTCGGTGGCCTACCACGCCAAGCCGGCGGTCCGCGCCCAAGCCATGGTGGCCATCAATGAGGGCGGCCTCGACCGCCTGCTCGAGGTCTTGGAGCGCTGAGCCCGGCTGGCCCAGGCGCGGACTCGGGCCTTGAAAGCGCCCAGGCCGCCTCCATGTCTTACGCAGGAGAGGCCCCATGAACAACGCCCTGCACATCGTCTGCCCGCACTGCCACACCACCAACCGCATCCAAAGTGAAGACCTAGGTCATGAAGCCGACTGCGGCCGCTGCCATCAGGCGCTGTTCACCGGCCGGCCGCTGGCCTTGGATGAAGCGGCTTTTGACCGCCATCTGCAGCGCAGCCACATCCCGCTGCTGGTCGATTTCTGGGCGCCCTGGTGCGGGCCTTGCCGTCAAATGGCGCCGGCCTTTGAGCAGGCCGCGGCCCTGCTCGAGCCTCAGCTCAGGCTGGCCAAGGTCGACACCGAGGCGGTGCCAAATTTAGGCAGCCGCTTTGCCATCCGCAGCATTCCCACCCTGGCCCTGTTTCATCAAGGCCGCGAGATCGCCCGCCAAAGCGGCGCCATGGGCCGCGATGACATCGTGCGCTGGGCGCGGGCGCAGCTGCAGCGAGCCGGTTTACAAGCGGCCTGAAGGCCGCCATCGCCGCGAGGGCGTGGCTCCCACACCTCACCCTCCGACCAGTTTGGGTCTGTGGGAGTGCCGCCCTCGGCACGATGGGGACGCTGACCCATCTCCCCATCGCCGCGAGGGCGCCGCTCCCACTTCCCCACCCTCCGACCATGTTTGGTTCTGTGGGAGTGCCGCCCTCGGCACGATGCGGCTGCTGATCCATCGCCCCATCGCCGCGAGGGTGCGGCTCCCACACCCCGCAACTTCAGTCCAGCACAACCTCGAACTGTGCATCGCCCATGTAGCGGTGCGGGCCCAGGGCGGCGCTCAGGGCCGCTGCCTCGGCAGCCTGCCAGCCCTGCATGATCGCGCGCTCGGCTTCATCCAGGGCCTCAAGATCAACTGCTTCCCCATGAATTTGCAGCAGCCTGAGGTAGTGCCGATAGACCGGCGCCACCAGTTCGGCCCCGCCCAATTCGGCCTCGAGCGCCCGGCAATACCGTTGCTCAGCCTGTCGGCGCTCGGCCGCGCCGGCTTCATCAAAGGCCTGCAAGACCACCCGATAGCCGCTCATGGGCGCGCCTTCATCGCCCTGGCCATCAGGCCAGCGCCGCGCATCGGGCCATGGATTGGCCCATGCGCACTGCGCCGCCGCTGTGCCAATCGGCGTTGAAGTCCAGCGGCCCGGCGGGAAACAGCATGACCACGGTCGAGCCCAGCATAAAACGGCCCATCTCCTGGCCCTGCTCCAAACTCACCGGGCTATCCGTGTAGTCCCACTGCCGCACATCACCATGGCTGCGCTCAATCACCCCGTGCCAGACGGTGGCCATGCTTCCGACGATGGTGGCGCCCACCAGCACCAGCACCCAGGGCTTGCCCTGGGTCTCAAAAACACACACCACGCGCTCGTTGCGGGCAAACAAGCCGGGCACACCACGGGCTGTGGCCGGGTTGACCGAATACAGCTCGCCCGGGACGTGAATCATGCGCTTGAGCACGCCGCCACAGGGCATGTGGATGCGGTGGTAGTCCCGCGGACTCAGGTAGAGCGTGGCAAAGTGGCCGTTTTCAAAGCGGCGCGCCAGCTCGGCATCGCCGCCGACCAGCGCCTGCGTGGAGTAACTGTGACCCTTGGCCTGAAAGATCTGATCGCCGCCCTCGATGGCACCAAACTGGCTGATGGCCCCGTCGACCGGACAGATCAGGTCGGCCTGGGCCAGGGGGCGAGCACCAGGCTTGAGGGCGCGGGTGAAAAACTCATTGAAGCTGGCATAAGCGGCCACATCGGGCTCGGCCGCCTCGGCCATATCGACGCCGTAGCGGCCGACAAACCAGCGTATCAGCCGCTCTGTGCCGGCCCCGCCCCGCCAGGACGCCACCCGACCCGCCAGGCGCGTCATGGCTTGCTGAGGCAAAAAATGCTGAATGAGGACGCTCAGGCGTTCAGACACGGGCTAGGCTCCAGGAACTGTGGGGGGCTGCACCCATCAAAGGGCTAGCGGCCAATGCAGGACGATCGTCCGGGAAGTCCATGCGGGCATTTGCCGCTACCGGACCAGGGAGCGCGATTTTATCGAGCCCTGTCAGCCTGACCCAGCAAGCCAGCCAGATGCCCCGAATCGAGCTTGACCGCCAAGGCGCAGCGCACTTAAGCTTGATGTTTATGAACCTTCTGCCACCGAGCCGCCTGATCGCCTTGCATGGCCTGAGCGCCCTGCTGCTGGCCGCGCCGCTGGCTCAGGCCGACGAACTCGAGGCTTTCCTGAACGCCAAGGGCCTCCTGGAGCCTCACACAGTCAGTCGGCCGCAGGCCTCAGCCAAGGCGGCGGAACTGGCTGTCCACGCCATGGGTTTTATTGGCGTGCCTTATAAATGGGGCGGCAATGACGCCGAGACCGGCCTCGACTGCAGTGGTTTCGTGCGGGCGGTGTACCAGCAGATGACCGGGGTGGTGCTGCCGCGCACTTCGGACAAGCAGGCAGCGGCCACCCACAACATCGACCCGCAAGACCTGGCGCCGGGCGATCTGGTGTTTTTCAACACGATGCGGCAGACTTTCAGCCATGTGGGCATCTACATCGGCGGCGGGAGGTTCGTCCACGCGCCCAGAACCGGCGCGCGCATCACGCTCGAGCACCTCTCGGGCAACTACTGGCGCCAGCGCTTTGACGGAGCCCGCCGGGTGGCGCTGGCCGGCGGCGCCTCAGGTATAGCGCCCTCGCCCTGAAAGCCGGCGGTAGGCGCCCCGCAGCTGCTCAGGAGCCGCCCTGCTCGACCTTTTCAAGAGTGGACTCGACGAATTTGCGGTACAGCTCATTGAGCTGCGGCTGGCGCTGTTGAATCTCTACCCATTCCAGGTCAAAGGGCAGGCCCATCCACTGACCCATCTTCTTGAGTTCGGCGTTGCAGACCTTGATGGATTTGCGGCAGCTTTCAAAGGACTCGATGTCCTCGGGCATGAGCGCCTCGCGGGGGTTGATGCTCAGGTCGGCCTCCATCAACACCAGCTGATCATGCGCCACACTGCGCTCGCGGCGCACCGCGTCAGCATTGCGCCGGGGTTCAGCAGCGGCCTGCGCCGCAGGCGCCGCCGTGTTGCCCATGCGAGCAACCACATCCTTGAAGCCCTGCTGGGTAAAGAAATAAAGCAGCAGGATCAGCACCAGCAGCAGGGTCAGCAAAATAATGACGACGGTCAGGGCGGTATCCATGGCGATCCAATCTCAACAAGGTGATCTAATGGTATAACTTTTTGCTGGGCTGACAAGGCTTGGACAAAGGCTGGCTGCGCCTTAGCTGCAGGTGCTGGGCCTCTTGGAAATTCCCCTTGCCCTGCCAAGACTCGGCGCGTGTAATGCCTCGGTCATTGATCGAAGCTAGGCTAGCCCAACCTTTTCTGCCATCAAGGAGTATTCATGCACCGCACTGTCCGCCGATTGACCGCAGCCCTGGCCCTGGGCACCCTTTTGAGCCTGCCAGCGATGGCTCAAACCGAAATCCAGTGGTGGCACTCCATGCCGGGGGCCTTGGGCGAATGGATCAACGACCTGGCCGGCGACTTCAACAAGAGCCAAGCCGAGTACAAGATCGTACCCACCTTCAAAGGCAGCTACGACGAGTCCATGACAGCGGCCATCGCCGCCTTTCGCGCAGGCAACGCACCGCATATTTTGCAGGTCTTCGAGGTCGGCACCGCCACCATGATGGCCAGCAAAGCAGCGATCGTGCCGGTCGGTGAGGTCATGAAAAAGGCCGGCGTCAGCTTTAACCCCGATGCCTACGTGCCTGCGGTCGCCGGCTACTACACCGCATCCAACGGCCAGATGCTGAGCTTTCCCTTCAATAGCTCGACCACGGTCTTTCACTACAACAAGGACGCCTTCAAGGCCGCTGGCATAGACCCCAACTCGCCACCCAAAACCTGGCCGGAGGTGGCGCTGGCTGCTGCCAAGCTCAAGGCTTCAGGCCACAAATGCCCGTTTACCACCAGCTGGGTGAGCTGGACCCAGCTTGAAAGCTTTGCCGCCTGGCACAACACTGAATTTGCCACCAAGGGCAACGGCATGCGCGGCATCGACGCCCGCCTGAACTTCAATGGCCCGCTGCATGTGCGGCACATCGAGAATCTGGGCAATATGGCCAAGCAGGGCTTGTTCATCTACAAGGGGCGGGGCAACGCGGCCGACGCCACTTTTGTCTCAGGCGAATGCGCCATGACCACCGGCTCGTCGGCTCTGTATGGCAACATCAAGCGCAACGCCAAGTTTGCCTCCGGCATCGCGGCCCTGCCCTACTATCCTGACGTCGCCGGTGCGCCGCAGAACACGGTCATCGGCGGTGCCAGCCTGTGGGTCATGTCGGGCAAAAAGGATGCCGAGTACAAGGGCGTCGCGCGGTTTTTTGCCCATTTATCCAAGGCCGAGGAGGCCGCCAAAAGCCACCAGCGTACCGGCTATCTGCCCCTGACCAAGGCGTCCTACGAGATGACCGAGAAGTCGGGTTTCTACAAGCAAAATCCCGGTACCGATGTATCGGTCGAGCAGATGATCCGCAAGACTACCGATAAATCACGGGGCATCCGCCTGGGCAATTTTGTGCAGATCCGTACCATCAATGACGAGGAGCTCGAGCAGGTCTGGGCGGGTAAGAAAACCGCTAAAGAAGCGCTGGACACGGCCGTCAAGCGCGGCAACGAGCAGCTCGAGCGCTTTCAGAAAGCCAACCAGGGGCGCAGCTGAAAGTCGGGCGCCCTTGAAGGCGCCAAACCAAGGCCTTAGCCCTCCAACCCATTCAAGCCAGGCTCGCCTCTGCGGGCCTGGTGCTTGAATGCTTTCATTGCTCCATGGAAAAACGCGTACGCTTTCAATCGCGCTGGCTGCCCTGGGTTCTGGTGGCGCCGCAGATGGTCATCGTGCTGGTCTTCTTTTTTTGGCCAGCCGGACAGGCGCTCTACCAAAGCGTGCTGCAGCAAGACGCCTTTGGCACCACCACCGAATTCGTCGGACTGGAAAACTTCGAGCGGCTGCTGGTCGACAGCACCTACCTTGAATCCTTCCAGACCACCGCTGTTTTCTCGCTGCTGGTGGCCGCCTGTGGTCTCACCCTGGCGCTGCTGCTAGCGGTGATGGCCGACCGCGTGCTTAAGGGCGCGGGCATCTACAAAACCCTGCTCATCTGGCCTTATGCGGTGGCCCCAGCCGTGGCAGGGGTGCTTTGGCTGTTCATGTTTGCCTCACCTATGGGTGTGGTCAGCCACCTGCTGCAAGCCTTGGGCATGGACTGGAACCACATGCTCAACAGCCATCACGCCATGGCGCTGATCGTGATGGCTGCCGTCTGGAAGCAGATTTCCTACAACTTCCTGTTCTTTCTGGCAGGCTTACAGTCCATCCCCAAATCCCTGCTGGAGGCGGCGGCCATAGACGGGGCTTCGCCCTGGCACCGATTTCGCACCATCGTCTTTCCACTGCTGTCACCGACCACCTTTTTCCTGCTGGTGATCAATGTGGTCTACGCGTTTTTCGACACCTTTGCCATCATCGACGCCATCACCCAAGGCGGCCCAGGCAAAACCACGGCCATCCTGGTCTACAAGGTCTATTACGACGGCTTCAAGGCCCTGGACATGGGCGGCTCGGCGGCCCAATCGGTGATATTGATGACCATCGTGATCGCTCTAACCCTGGTCCAGTTCCGCTACATCGAGCGCAAAGTTCAGTATTGATCGACCATGATTGAACGTCGCCCGCTGCTCGATTTCCTGGCCCACGCCATCTTGCTGGTGGGCGTGGCTGTGGTGGCTTTTCCGGTCTACCTGACACTGGTGGCCTCCACCCAGTCGGCCCAGGACATCGCAACCAGTCGGCCGCTGTCGCTGTTGCCAGGCAGCCACGCGCTGCAAACCTACCAGGCCGCCTTGTTCGGCGGGCAGAGCAGCTCAGGCAGCCGCATGCCGGCTGCCGGCCCCATGATGCTGGTCAGCCTGATTAGCGCGCTGATCATCGCCGTCGGCAAGATCGCGATCTCACTGCTGTCGGCTTTTGCCATCGTTTACTTCCGCTTTCCCTTGCGCCGTCTGGTGTTCTGGATGATTTTTGTGACCTTGATGCTGCCAGTGGAGGTACGCATCAGCCCGACCTATGCGGTGGTCTCTGATCTGGGCATGCTCAACAGCTACGCCGGACTGACCGTGCCCCTGATCGCATCGGCCACCGCCACCTTCTTGTTCCGGCAATTTTTTCTCACCGTCCCTGACGAACTGGTGGAAGCGGCGCGGGTCGACGGCGCCGGCCCGATGCGTTTTTTCAAGGACATTTTGCTGCCGATGTCGACCACCTCCATCGCGGCCTTGTTCGTGATCCAGTTCATCTATGGCTGGAACCAGTACCTCTGGCCCTTGCTGGTGACCACCGACGAAAGCATGTACCCGGTGGTACTGGGCATCAAACGAATGATCGCTGGCGAGTCATACACCGAATGGAATGTGGTGATGGCCACCGCCATGCTGGCCATGCTGCCGCCGGCCCTGGTGGTGATCCTCATGCAAAAATGGTTCGTCAAGGGCCTGGTCGATACAGAAAAATAAGTCATGGCATCGCTGACACTGCGCAACATCGTTAAAGAGTACCCACAAGGCAAGCAAAAGCTGCAGGTCATTCACGGCGTGAGCGCGCATGTCGACGATGGCCAGTTTGTGGTCATCGTCGGCCCCTCGGGGTGTGGCAAGTCGACCCTGCTGCGCATGGTGGCGGGCCTGGAAGAAATCACCAGCGGCGAGATTGCGATCGGCCAGCGGGTGGTCAATACGCTGGAGCCCGCTGAGCGCGACATCGCGATGGTGTTCCAAAACTATGCGCTCTATCCCCATATGAGCGTTTTCGACAACATGGCCTACGGCCTGAAGATTCAGAAGTTGCCCAAGCCGGACATCGAGGCGCGGGTGGCTAAGGCCGCCGCTATCCTGGAGTTGTCGTCCTTGCTGCAGCGCAAGCCCCGGCAACTGTCTGGCGGGCAGCGCCAGCGGGTGGCGATGGGCCGGGCCATCGTGCGCCAGCCGCAGGTTTTTCTGTTTGACGAGCCGCTGTCCAACCTAGACGCCAAGCTGCGGGCCCAGACTCGGCTGGAAATCCAAAAGCTGCATACCGAGTTGGGCACCACCAGCCTGTTCGTGACCCACGATCAGGTCGAAGCCATGACCCTGGCCCAGCGCATGATCGTCATGAACCAGGGCCGCATCGAACAATTCGATACGCCCGAGCAGGTCTACAGCCGACCGGCCAGCACTTTCGTGGCCGGCTTCATCGGCTCGCCACCGATGAACCTTTTGCAGTCAGCCCCCGGCGTGCCCCGGGGGGAGATCCTGGGTATTCGGCCCGAGCACATTCACCTGAGCCAGGACAGCGGCTGGACCCTGCAGACTCAGACAACCGAGCTGCTGGGGGCCGAGCGCCTGCTCCATGCCCGGCTGGGCGAGGAGTCCGTCACGATACGGCTGGACGCGGCCATCGCCCCGCCCCAGCCCGGCCAGACCTTCCGCGCCCTGCCGCAAGCCGAGCGGCTGCACCGCTTCGACGCCGCTAGCGGCCTGCGTCTGCCCTCATGATGGCGCCAAGCTGGCCCTATCCCTTCTGGGTGGCGCACCGGGGCGCCGGCAAGATGGCCCCGGAAAACACCTTGGCGGCCTTCAGGCTCGGGGCGGCCCACGGCTACCGGATGTTCGAATGCGACGCCAAGCTCAGCGCCGACGGCTCGGTGTTCTTGCTGCATGACGCCACCCTGGAGCGAACCACCAGCGGCCAGGGCCTGGCTGGCCAACTCAGCTGGGCCGAGTTGTCGCAGCTGGACGCGGGCAGCTGGCACTCGCGTCAGTATGCGGGCGAGCCGCCCTGCAGCCTGGCCGCGCTGGCCCGCTTTTGCCTGGCCAGTGGCTATGCGCTGAACATTGAGATCAAGCCCAGTCCAGGCAGCGAGCGCCAGACCGGGCAGACGGTGGCGGCGCAGGCAGAGCGCATGTGGGCGCAGGCGCACACCCCGCCCCTGCTCAGCTCCTTCCAGCCCGAGTCGCTGGCAGGGGCCTTGCACAGCGCGCCGAGCCTGCCACGCGCCCTGCTGCTCGACACCTGGTGGGACGGCTGGCTGCAGACCGCCACCGCGCTGCAGTGCTGCGCCATCGTGGCCAACCACCGGCTGCTCGACGCGGACACCATGAGCGCAGTCCGGCGCGCCGGACTGCGCTGCCTGAGCTACACCGTCAACGAGCTTGAGCAGGCCAGCGCTCTGCAGGCTTTGGGCATAGACGGCATCATTACCGACCGGATCGACCTGTTTTCACCGGCCGCGCCGCTAGCCCTCGCTAACGGCGCGCCATGAACGCCCCCCTGCCCCTGTCGCAATGGTCGGCCGCGCAAAGGGCGGGCATCGCTGGCGTGATCACAGACATTGACGACACCCTGACTGAGGACGGGCAGATCAGCCCCCAGGCGCTGGTGGCGCTGCAGGCGCTCGAGCAAGCTGGCCTGCCGGTGCTGGCGGTCACAGGACGGCCCGTGGGCTGGAGCCTGCCCTGGCTCATCGGCGATCCGAGCCGGGGCCTGCGGCCCTGGCCGGTGCGGGGCATCGTCGCCGAAAACGGCGCGGTCGCGCTCTCGCTCGGGCCGGACGGGCAGCTGCAGCGGCTCTACCACGATAGCCCCGAAGCCCGGCAGGCCCATTACCAGCGCCTACAGGCCGCCTTGCAAGCGGTCGAAGCGGCCATCCCCGCAGCACGCCGCGCCCGCGACAGCGCAGGCCGCGAAACCGACATCGCCATCGACCACAGCGAATTCGAGCAGCTCGACCCCGCGCAAATTGAACAGGTCTGCCAGCTGCTGCAGACCCACGGCCTGCGCTTTACCGTCAGCAGCATCCACATCAATGCCTGGCTCGGCGAACATGACAAGTGGATAGGTGCCTGCTGGGCCGTGCAAGCCTGGCTGGCGCGCTCGCTGCCCGATGAGCTGGCCCACTGGGTCTATGTCGGCGACTCCAGCAATGACGAGGTGATGTTCAAGCACATGCGGCACAGCGTGGGCGTGGCCAATGTGGCGCGCTTCCTGCCCCGCTTGCGCTACCCGCCCGGCTATATCTGCCAGCATGAGCGCGGCACCGGCTTTGCAGAGCTGGCCACGGCCCTACTCAGCGGCCGGTAAGACGCCGGCAGCGGCCTGTTACCGGCAATCTATAGTCGAGGACAGAGCTTATGTACTTTGACAAGCGTTTTCCGACGGTGCGTATTCCTACCGGTGGCTGCAGGGCCGCCGGGCGACACCTCCTGCAAAAAAGGCCAGCATGAGGTGTTTACTGGCGCTCGATCAGGGCACCTCCAGCTCCCGAGCCATCGTCTTCGACCCCGAAGGCCGCACACTGGCCATGGCACAGCAGGAGTTTGAGCAGATCTTCCCGCAGCCCGGCTGGGTGGAGCACGACCCGATGGCGCTGTGGCACAGCCAGTGGCAAACCGTGGTGCAGGTGATGCAGCGCTCGGGCTTGCAGGCCAGGGACATCGCCGCGCTGGGCATCACCAACCAGCGCGAGACCACCCTGGTGTGGGACCGCCGCAGTGGTCAGCCCATCTACAACGCCATCGTCTGGCAGGACCGGCGCACGCTCGATCTGTGCGAGCAAATGCGGGCCCAGGGGCTGGCGCAGCTGGTCGAGCAGCGCACCGGCCTGCGCATCGACGCCTACTTCTCAGCCACCAAGCTGCGCTGGCTGCTTGACCATGTGCCAGGCGCGCAGGCGCGCGCCGAGGCCGGCGAACTGGCTTTCGGCACCATCGACAGCTGGCTGATCTGGCAGCTGACGCAGGGCGGGCGCCACCTCACCGACGTGAGCAACGCCTCGCGCACCATGCTGTGGAACATCCACCAACAGCAATGGGACGAAGACCTGCTGGCGGCATTGAACATCCCGGCGCTCATGCTGCCACAGGTGTTGCCCTCGAGCGCCGACTTCGGCTCGGTCGCTGCGCGCTGGCTCGGCCATCCCGTGCCCATCGCGGGCGTGGCCGGCGACCAGCAAGCGGCCTTGTTCGGTCAGGCCTGCCTGCAAGGCGGTCAGGTCAAGAACACCTACGGCACGGGCTGCTTCATGCTGATGCATACCGGCGGCCAGGCGCTGGCCAGTCACAACGGCCTGATCACCACCCGAGCAGCCCAGGTCGGCCAACAGCCGGGCTTCGCGCTGGAGGGCAGCGTCTTCATCGGCGGTGCGGTGGTGCAGTGGATGCGCGATCAACTGCAGGCCTTTGAGCACAGCGCCGACATCGAAGCGCTGGCCAGCCAAGTCAGCGACAGCCAAGGGGTGGTGCTGGTGCCGGCCTTTACCGGCTTGGGCGCGCCTTACTGGCGGGCCCAGGCCAAGGGCAGCATTCAGGGACTGACCCGCGGCAGCAGCCTGGCCCACATCGCACGCGCCGCGCTAGAGAGCATTGCCCTGCAAAGCACCGCCTTGCTGCAGGCCATGCAGCGCGATCTCGCCGCTCACCCACAATGGCAGGTCAGCGAACTGCGGGTCGACGGCGGGGCCTGCGCCAACAACCTTTTGATGCAGATCCAAGCCGACCTGCTGGGCCTGCCCGTGGTGCGCCCTTCCAACGTGGAGACCACCGCCTTGGGCGCGGCCCTGCTGGCCGGCTTGCAGGTCGCAATCTACAGCGAGCCTGGCGAACTCAAGCACCGTCTGGGCATAGACCGCATTTTCGAACCCCAGCGCTCGCGCGATTGGGCCCAGAGCCTGATGCATCAGTGGGAAAAAGCGGTCGAGCGCAGCGGCTAGGAGGAATCTGCCTTGTCTGGCTTGAGCGGCGCCGAGGCCGGCTCGACAGCGGCATTGATCTGATGCCACATGCGCCATTCGGTCTCGGTCAATCGGTCGCCTGAGCGGGCCACCGCCTCGAAGCGAGCGCCGTCGGTGAGCAGGCCCAACTGGCGGATTTCAGACAGCAAGGTCTTATAGCGTTCAACCGCATGCCCCGGGTTGGCGGCAATGGTGTGCAAAGGAAGGTGCGAGATATCGTTGGCGATCTGCCGCTCGCGCCTGGCCTGATCGATCAGCACATCCACATCTTCGGCCGACAGGTGCAGGCGCTTGGCCTCCCGGTTGATGATCTCGGCCTCGGCATCAGAAATCTTGCCGTCGGCCAGCATCTCAAACAGCTCTTGCTTGAGTGCGTCACGTTCCTTGTGCAACTGGTCGGAAAACGCCGAGGACAGCAAGGCGGCGGGAATGGCAAAAATACCGATGCCTATGAGCGCCAGCACGATGGTGACCGCACGGCCGGCCGGGGTGACCGGTGAAATATCGCCATAGCCCACCGAGGCCAAAGTGATGACGGCCCAGTAAATGGACTGCGGGATGTTCTCAAATTTGTCGGGCTGGGCCTCGTGTTCAAACAAATACCCCAGGCTGGCGGTCAGTACCACCAGCAGCAGCATGATGAAAGCCGCAGCGGCCATCACCGGCCACTCGCGCACGATCACCTTGGCCAAGGTAGCAGTCGCCCCGGTATAGCGGGTCAGCTTGAGCAGGCGCATCAGCCTGAAGATCCGCAAGAAACGCAGATCGATCAGGTGGTGCAGCAAGGCCTCTAAGAAGAAGGGCAGGATGGCCATCAGGTCAATGAGCATAGAGGGCGACTTGGCGTGTCGCAGCCGCCCCATCACCGCCTCCTGATAGCGCTTTTCCTCCACGCAGCAGTAAATGCGAACCCAATATTCCACAGTGAAGATGGCCACCGCCACCGCGTCGAGCACAAGCAGTTCCATGTGCAGGAGGTAATTGATCGAATAGACCGACTCCAGGATGACCGACATCACCGAAATCATCACCCAGCCGGCGATGAAGGTATCGAAATAGCGGTGCAGTCGGCCACCGTATTCGCTGGGAAAGACCAGCGCATGCAGGCGTTGGCGGAAGGTCCGCCCCTTGTTGAGCTCGCAAAACTCCCGCCAAGCCGGCACGATCAGGCGAAACAGCTTGAGCAAACGCAAGAGCCTGAGCACCCGCAGGGCCCGCAGGTCTATGGGCAGCACCGCCTGCAAGTAAAAAGGCAGCACCGCGAGCAAGTCGACGATTGCAAAGGGGTTGCGCGCGAAGGCCAGCCGCGGCCGAGCCGAGGCCCGAAACTGTGGGTCCTCTGGCGCGGTATACAGGCGCAGCAGGTACTCCATGGTGAACACCGCCACCGAAAAAAGATCGAAGCGGTCAAACCAGACGCGGTAGGGCTCATGGATCTGCGGCACCAACTCGATCAGCAGGGCAAACAGGTTGAGCACGATCAGCCAGACGATGATGCGATCGAAGGCCTTTTGATAGTTGCCAGGAAGGGTCGGATCAAACAACCAGGAATAGATCAGGCGCCGCAGGCCACCAGCCCCTGACAGCGCTGCCTGCTCTCGCTCAGCGCGCTCGCCGATAAGGGCCGGCACTTGCGGGTCGGACAAGTGCCTGTAGGAGCGCAGGCCCGGCTCACTGGCCTGGGGCGAGGCATCGGTTGGTGTCTGAGTACTCATACCGCTCTCCTCAGAACTCGGCTTCGCCGATCTTTACGCCGTAGCCGCCCTTGTCACAGACGGTCAGTTTGATGGTCACCGCTTTGTCCACCGCGTCCTGCGCTGCAAATGGCGCGACCACCTGCGCCACCGCCGAGCCGGGCGGTGTAGCAGAGACCCGTTCAATGACAAACTGGCCCGGCGAGGCGCTGCTGGTCGGGTCACAACGCGCGATCAGTCCGACGGCTTGGCCTGAAAACGGGTTACGCATCGACGCCAGCGGCCCTCCCTCGGCCAACAGGGCTGCCGCGCATTGACTCCAGGTCCCAGGCTTGCTGCCCATGGCGCAGGCCGCCGGTGCAAAGTCTGCCTGCTGGCGCTTGGCCTTGGCCTGAACGAGCCAAGCCACGAAGGCCTCACCCTGAGCCTTGGTGGCCTCGGTCTTGAGCCCCTCGCGGAAGGTGAAGGCCCCCATCACCGCAACGGCGGCCAGGACGACCAAGAGAAACAGCAAGAAGGCCCAATCCATCGCATTGGGCTTACCAGAGGAGGCGCCGATAGCGGCGTCTTGAGCAGTCATGCAAGACCTTTCTGGCGGGCCGCTCAGGTACCGAGGCACAAAACCCATGCCATGCCGAGGGTCAATATAGACCGACCGGCCGGCGAACACCACGTTTAAGTTTTGCCCAGGCTTGCGTCCCCGATCCGCATCAAGCAGGCTTGGCAGACCGAAAGTCGGCGCAAGAGTTGGACTTATGAACGAATAACTTCAGAAAAATAGCATTTAAGAATTAATACCAGGGTAGATTTTTGCGTTGACACCGCAAAATCGGGATGAACCGCCCCGCCAAGAGTGGCCTTGACCATAGTTGCCGCACAACAACAATGCATCTGCGCCCGCCCAGCGCCTATTGCCTTGATCAGGCTCACGCGCCTTACAAGAACGCCTTGCGGCACCCGGGGCCGCCACCCACAATATCCCCCGATCCTTTCCCCGTAAAGACGCACATCGCCAAGGCCAACCCTGTTTTATGACCCCTCAACACACCCCCCTCACCCTGCGCCAGGCCGCCACCGGCGCCTTGCTCTGTTTTTTCAGCGCGGCGGCCATCGGCCAGGTCAGCGCGCAGGCCCTGCCCTCTTTCGTCAATTGCTCGGCTCAAATGACGGAGCCAGCGTCCACAGACCTACGAATCGCAGCCGTCGGAGACCTGGTTTTTTCTGAGAACTCCCAAATCAATCGCCTGGCCTTCAACGACTTCTTGCCACAACTGACACAGGCCGATCTTGCGCTGGGCAATCTGGAGGGGCCGATCACCACCCACCCCACCTCCCGCAAACCCTATATTCCAGGGCGCTCCTACTCCTTTCGCTTTCCGATCGATACCGCTGATGTGCTCAAGAAAGCCAACTTTCACATCTTGTCGATCGCCAATAACCACAGCAACGACTACGGCCCGGTCGGCTTTGCCGACACCCGCCAGCACCTGAGCGCCTCCGGTCTGGAGGCCACGGGCCTCAAAGACAGCCATGTCATTCGCACCGTCAAAGGGCTCAAGGTCGGCGTGATCGCCCTGGCCCATTACCCGGTCTTCAACAACGTGCTCGATATCGAGGCCACCGCCAAGCTGGTGGCCCAGGTGCGTAGCCAGAGTGACATCGTGGTGCTGTTCTATCAACTCGGCGGCGAGGGCGACAGCCACGCGCTGCTTCACAACGAGGATGTGGTTTTCCTGGGCGAGCAGCGCGGCAATGCCCGCAAGTTCGCGCAAGCCATGGTCAAGGCCGGCGCCAGCGCCCTGGTCGGTCACGGCCCGCATCTGGTGCGGGCGGCCGAATGCATCCAGGGCGTGCCCGTGCTCCACTCCATCGGCAACTTTGTCAGCTCGGGCGGTCTGAGTGTCAACAGTCTGGCCAATGTAACGGTATTCACCGAGTTGCTTTTTGACGAGGGCGGCCGTTTCAAGGCAGTGCGCTTGACACCGACCACCTTTGACAAGAACCGCCTGCCCATGATCGACCCCAGCGGCCGCGCGCTCAACCTGATCAACTGGTTCAATCGCCAGGCCGCCAAGACACTCAGCGGCTTTGAGCCGCTGAACTTCCCGGGCTACGACGCCCAGACCGACACTTTCCGCAAATGGTTTCGCGCCACGCCTTTTGGTGCGCAAAACACCAGCGAGTGATCGCCTGCACCGGGCTAGGCGCAAGCTGAGAACCTGAAATGCAATCGTCCGACGAGCACAACAGCGAGACCACGCGCGCTCAAGCCGAGCACCATATGCAGGCGGTCCTTACACGCCTGGCCGGCGCTGACGCTGCGCCGCGAGCGGAACAGGTGGACGCGGTGCAGGCCCTGCTGCAGCCGGCCGCAAGGGTGCTGGTCGTACAGGCCACAGGCTGGGGAAAATCGGCGGTTTATTGGGCAGCTACCCGAGCACTGCGCAGCCTGGGCTGCGGGCCGGCGCTGGTGGTCTCGCCTCTGCTGGCCCTGATGCGCGATCAGGTGATGGCGGCCGACCGGGCGGGGCTCGCGGCGGCCACCGTCAACTCGACCAATTTCGCGGAATGGGACGAGGTGTTCGAGCGCCTGGACAGCGATGCCATCGACGTGCTGCTGGTCTCGCCCGAGCGACTGGGCAATCCGCGCTTTGCGGCCCGCCTGGGCGAGCTGCTCGCACGGGTCGGGCTGATCGTGATCGATGAGGCCCATTGCATCAGCGACTGGGGCTTTGACTTTCGGCCCGACTACCAGCGGCTGGCGCGCGCCCTGTTGGCCACGCCCACGGCCAGCATCCTGGCCACCACCGCTACTGCCAACCACAGGGTGAGTCGGGACATTGGTCGCCAGTTGGGCCAACAAGCGCTGACCTTTCGCGGCACGCTGGCTCGCACCTCGCTGACCCTGTCGGTGGTACCTGGCCTCTCGCCACTGCAGCGCTATGCCTGGATGGCCGACGCGATCGAGCGCTTGCCGGGTTCGGGCATCGTTTATGTGCTGACCGTGGCCGAGGCCGAACGACTGGCCGCCTTCCTGCGCAGCCTCGGGCATGCGGTTGAGGCCTACAGCGGGCAGATTGATGCCGAGCGGCGCCTGCAGGTCGAAGAACAGCTGCGCCACAACCAGATCAAGGCGGTGGTGGCCACCTCGGCCCTGGGCATGGGCTACGACAAACCCGACCTGGGTTTTTGCGTGCACATCGGCTCGCCGGCCAGCCCGGTGGCCTATTACCAGCAGGTCGGCCGAGCAGGCCGAGGGGTAGCCCATGCCGAAGGGGTGCTGCTGCCTTCCGAGGCCGACGAGCGCATCTGGGACTACTTTGCCACCGCCACCATCCCCGACGAAGTCCATGCCCACAAGGTGCTGGAGGTGCTGGCCGCCGAGGCCTTGAGCCTGCCCGAGATTGAAGCGCGCACCGGCGTGCGGCGCGGCCGCTTGGAGGCCTTGCTCAAAATCCTGGCGGTTGAGGGCGTGGTCGACAAAGATGGCTCATCCTGGCGGGCCAGCGGACCAGCCTATGTGCATGATCGGGCCAAATGGTCGGCCCTGATCGAGGTGCGCAGGCAGGAGGCCGAGCTGATGCGCCGCTACGCCCGCGGCCAGGGCTGTCTGATGGCCTACCTGCAAACCGCGCTGGACGACCCCGCGCCCGCGCCCTGCGGCCGCTGCTCAGTCTGCACCGGCCGGCTGCCCGACCCGGGCGCCAGCCCCTCGCAAGACAAGCAGAACGCCGCACGCGAGTTTCTGCGCGGAATTGACATCGAGATCGAGCCGCGCAAGCTTTGGCCCGCTGGCGCCAAGCGCAAGGGGCCGATCAAAGGCTTTGCGCAAGGCAGGGCGGTGGCCTTTGCCGACGATCCAGCCTGGGCCGAAAGCCTGCAGGCCTGGCGCCAAAGCGGCGAGCTGCCGCAAACCCTGCTGGAGGGCGCGGTGGCCACACTGGCACGCTGGTCCAAGCAGTGGCCGGCACGCCCCACCTGTGTGGTGCCGCTGGCCGCGCCCCATATGGCCGCCAACCAAAGCCTGGCCAGCTTCATTGCCCACAAAGGCCGACTGCCACTGCACGATGTGCTGAGCTGGCAGGGCGGTCCGGCGCCGAGCGACAGCGCTTCGGCGGCTGTGGTGGAACACCTGCAGTCGGTGATGCAACTGGCGCCGGGCACTGCCCTGCCCGCAGGACCGGTGCTGCTGGTGGCCTGCGAGGTGCGCAGCCGCTGGAGCGCCAGCTTGGCCGCGACCCTGCTGCGCGAACACGGCGCGGCTCAGGTGCTGCTGCTGGGCCTGAACCAGCTGGCCTGAGCGCAAGG
>CANHGF010000010.1 GCA_947460065.1 Comamonadaceae bacterium | reverse complement strand
TGGGTTGCGTGGCTTGGGAATGCTGGCCAGGGTGTATTTGCTGGGCATGACAAAGTGCACCCTCCATGGCCCCGTCTCGGACAGCCCGGCCTGCGCTTGCAGGGTGACCGGTGCTGTCATGGCGATCTTGGCCGACTGGGGCTCGATGGTGACCGGTGCTGTCATGGCGATCTTGGCTGAGGCTGCGCCCTCGCTGGCCTGGTTGTTGCCGAAGATGAAGTCGGCCAGCAGTTGAAAGCCCTTGCGCGAGGCCTGGTCCATATCCCCCTCCACCACCGTCTGGGCGACCAGCAGCGCCGGATAACGCCTGAGCTCAAAGTCGCCTTGAGCGCTGATGACTTCGTATCGGGGCTCTTCAACGGCCATGGCCAGGCTGCTCATCAAGAGCAGGGCTAAATGTCCAAACCTTTGCAGCAGTTTGTAGAGCATCGAATTTCTCCGGTTCGACTATGCAATGCATGAGCGTGTGTGCGGGAACGGCAATGTGTCATGCTACATCCATTGCGCTGCCGAGCACGGTCTTGGGGGACAGACCCTGCGAGTCACCGCCTTGCCGCGGCGCTGGCGGGCTGAAACAGGATGGCCAGGCCTCAGTCGTCCTTCATGCGCGCCGCCTTGACCACGGTGCCCAGGCGAGCGCGTTCGGCGTTGACGAATGCATTGAAGGAGGCCCGGGTGCCGCCGATAGCTTCTATGCCGTCACCGAGGCTACGCTCAAATTGCGCAAGTTGCGCTCAATTTGCTCGCGCCGCTGCAAAGGGGGCAGGTTGTCGGCTTGCAGCACCACGTCCTTGATTTGATGCGCCAGGCTGAGCAGTAACTGGCTGTCGTCCGCACTTGGCGCAGCGGGTTGAGGCAGCACCACATTGCAGGTCCAGGTCGGCACCTGCTGCTCGACCGCAGCCGGACTCGCCAGCACCTGTTCGATGCCACGGGCCAGGTGTCTGCGCAGCAGCATCACCCCCCGGTCCGAGCTGCCTCGGTGCTCCAGAGCGTGGACCGCGATCGGGCGCTGCGAAACCTCGGCCTCCCAGTCGCCGGTGTTGCGCTGCATCTCTTCGTAGCTGCGGTGCCGGGTCTGGCCATAGATGTCGATCTGCTCTAGCCCCACCTGATCCGGCTTGCCTATCCCCTTGACCTCCAGCGCATCGCTGAAATGGCGCAGACCAAAGATCCAGCAATGGGTGTCGTCGATCGGTACGGTCCAGCGGGTGGCACCGACGCGCTCGAAGTACTTTTCTTGCTGGCCGTCTTCCCAGAAACCGGCAACCTGGCCGAAGTTGGGAAAGCCCACTTCATTAAAGCGTATCCAGACGTTTTGGCCGATGCGCCGCGAAGTCAGATAGCAAACCCGGTCGCCGTGCTCGAACCAGTCTGTGGCCGGCATCTCGCCCCAGGCCGCGGTCAGCTGGATCTCGCCCATGCGGCTGTGCAGGAAGACCGCATGCAGCGGATCCATCAGGTTCTCATGCACCTGCAGCCAGTTGCAGTCGTGCGACAGGGCATAAGGCCGGTATTGAACATCGGGCAGGTTGAAGGTGTCGTAGTCGGGGAAGGCGGGCATCTGCTCGGGATGCCCCAGGTAGGCAAAGACCAGACCGTGCCGCTCGATCGTTGGGTAGGCGCCTTGCCGCACCTTGCGCAACAGTGGACTGTCGGGCGGCTCGGCCGGCGCGTTCAAGAGCTGGCCGTCGATGCCGTAGTGCCAGCCGTGGTAGCAGTAGACGATGCCGCAATCCGTGATGCGGCCGAACTCCAGCGAGGCGCCGCGGTGGCAGCAGTGCAGGTGCAGCAAGGCACTCTGGCCGGCTTTGGTGCGCAGCGCCACCAGCTCTTGGCCGAGGATGCGCACCTTGACCGGCAGGTCCTGCAACTGAGACGACAGGCACACCGGCTGCCAGTGGCGCCGCATCGCCTCGCCCATGGGCGTGCCCGGCCCGGTGTGGGTCAGCAGGCTGTCTTCGGCTGGAACCTCGCGCTGCAGGTAGCCCTCGAAGCGGCCTTTCGGTGCTTGCATGCTCATGGTATGGCTTCCTACAGGCCGAGATAGGCCGACTTGATGGCGGGGTCCTGCATGACCTGCTGGCTCGCACCCTGCATCACGATGCTGCCAGTCTCGAGCACATAGGCCCGCTGCGAGATGCGCAGCGCCAGATCCACCCGCTGCTCGACCAGCAGAACCGCCATGCCGCCGGCGTTGAGCTGCACGATGATGTCGGCCAGGGTATCGACCACGATGGGTGCCAGCCCCAGCGAGGGTTCGTCGAGCATGAGCAGGCGCGGCCGCGACATCAGGCCGCGGGCAATGGCCAGCATCTGCTGCTGGCCGCCCGAGAGCGTGCCGGCTTTTTGATCGCGCCTTTCCTTGAGGATGGGGAACAAGCCCAGCACCCACTCCAGCGTCTGCTCAAAGGGGGCTCCCTGCTCGGGCGCGCGCAGCGCGCCCAACTCCAGGTGTTCCCACACACTCATGTCCTTGAACAGCAGCCGACCTTCGGGCACATGGGCCAGACCCAGCGCCAGAATCTGGTGGGGCGCTAGAGCGTCGATGCGCTGGCCCTCAAAAACAATCTGACCGCTGCGCGGGCGCAGCAGGCCTGAAATCGTCTTGAGCGTGGTGGACTTGCCGGCGCCGTTACCGCCGACCAGGGTGACGATCTCGCCGGCGGCCACCGTCAGGCTGATGCCCTGCAGCGCGACGCGGTGGCCGTAGGCCACGCTCAGATCCTGCAGTTCAAGCATGCACCTTCTCCCTGCCCAGGTAGACCCGGATCACCTCGGGGTTGTCGACCACCTCGGCGGGCCGGCCTTCTGCGATCTTGCGGCCGCTGTCGAGCACGATCACCCGGTCGCACACGCCCATCACCACTTTCATGTGATGCTCGACGAGCAATACAGTGATGCCGCGCTCGCGGATGCGCTGGATCATTTGCACCAGCTTGGCACCTTCATCCGGGTTCATGCCTGCCGCCGGTTCGTCGAGCAGCAGCAGGCGCGGCCCGCTGGCCAGCGCAATCGCGATTTCCAGCTTGCGCTGCTCGCCATAGGGCAGGGCGTGGGCCAGCATCTCGCTGCGGTGGGCCAGGCCAACGAAGTCGAGGATTTCCAGGGCCATGGTCTGCACCTGCGCCTCCTCTTGGCGCCAGGCTGACCGGCGCAAAAAGGCGCCGAGCCAGCCCTGTTGCTGGCGCACATAGCGGCCGGTGCGGATGTTGTCGAGCACGCTTAAGTGCGGGAACAGGCTGGTGATCTGGAAGGTGCGGGCCACGCCCAGCTTGGCCATTTCGTGGCTGGCCAGCGGCGTGCAGTCGCGTCCGTCAAAGACGATGCGGCCTTCGCTGGGCGGCATCAGGCCGGCCACCATATTGAAGAGGGTGGTCTTGCCCGCGCCGTTGGGGCCGATCAGGCCGACCACCTCGCCAGCGGCCACTGAAAAAGCCACGTCCTGTACCGCCACCAGTCCGCCAAAGCGCCGGCTCAGGCCTTCGACCTGCAGCAAGTTGGTGTTCTCGCTCATGAGCGCCCCCTGCGCTGCAGCAGGCGCTGCCACAGGCTGACCAGCCCGCCGGGCAGGAACAGCACACAGCCAATTAGCAGGGCGGCAAACACCACCATGCGCCAGGAGCCGACCGCGCGCAGCCATTCCAGCAGGACGATGTAGACCAGGGCGCCTACGATCGGACCCAGGGTGGTGCCCTTGCCGCCGACGATGACCATGATCACCAGCGCCGACATATAGGTCAGCGACATCAGTTCGGGGGTGATGACGCGCAGGTAGTGACCATAGAGCGAGCCGCCCACGCCGGCCATGGCGGTGGCCACGGTAAAGGCCATCCACTTGGTGCGGAAGGTATCGATGCCTATGGACTGGGCCAGTTCGGGGTTTTCGCGCACCGCCACATAAGCCCGGCCGGTGCGGCTTTTCTCCAGGGCGCGGCAGGCATAGATGCCCAGCACCAGAAATCCCAGCGCCAGGAAATACATGTTCTGGGCCAGGGCGAAATCCAGGCCCAGGCTGTCGATGCGAAAGGCCGGAATCTGCGAGATGCCCATGGGGCCGCGGGTCACGTCGACCCAGTAGTTGGTGATGGTCTGCAAGATGGCGCCAAAGCCCAGGGTGAGGATGGCAAACTGCGGCCCGACGATGCGCAGCGCCACAAAGCCAATCACCAGCCCGAACAGCCCGGCCACCACGCCGGCCAATACCGGCCCCCACCAGACCGGCAGGCCCAGGTTCATCACCAGCAGGGCCGAGGTGTAAGCACCGATGCCAAAGAAGGCGGCGTGGCCGAAGCTGAGCTCGCCCAGGTAGCCGATGATGATGTTCAGGCTCAGCGCCAGCAGGCTGTAGATGGCCCACAGGGTCATCATGTGCAAGATGAAGTCGTTGCCAACCACCAACGGCGCCAGCAGCGCGCCCAGCAGGGCCAGGCCCCAGGCCCAGTTGCGAGAGGGTTGGCTTGTCATTTGCGCATCGGGGGCGGGTTGAACAGGCCGTTGGGGCGCCAGAGCAGGACCACGATGATGATCGCGTAGCCAATGGCGTCTTTAAAGCCCATGGAGATATAGCCACCGCCCAGCGATTCGGCCACGCCCAGGATCAGGCCGCCAAATAGTGCGCCGGTGACGCTGCCCAGGCCGCCCATGACTACCACAATAAAGCCTTTGAGCACTGCCCAATCACCGACGGTGGGAAAGAGCATGGCGGTCGGCCCGACCAGGGCGCCGGCCAGAGCCGCCAGCGCGCAGGCCAGGGCAAAGGTGTAGGCATGCACAAAGCGCGTGTTGATGCCGGTTAGCGCCGCGCCGGCGGGCTCTTGCGCGGTGGCCTGCATCATCTTGCCCATGCGGGTGTAGCGGATGAACCAATAGACCGCGGCGATCAGCACGCTGGCCACCAGGATCACGCCCACCCGCTGCTGCGTGACGGTGATCTCGCCGAGGTTGAGCATTTCGTCGGAATAGGGGGTGTCCATGTATTTCGGATCGGCTCCGAAGACGGCTTCGGCCAGATTGGTCATCAGCAGTGCCAGCCCCAGGCTGGACAGCAGGACGGTGAACTCATGTTCTTTTTTCAGCGGTTCAAAGAAGAACCGGTTGGCCGCAATGCCCGCTGCAGCCACCAGCACGGTGGCCAGCAGTAGCGAGGAGACATAGCCCAGGCCCAGGACCTTGAGGCAGTAATAGGTGGCGTAGGCGCCGAGCATGTAGAACTCGCCATGGGCAAAGTTGACGATGCGCAGCACGCCGAAGACCAGGGTCAGGCCCATGGCAATGAGCACATAGCCCATGCCATTGGCCAGCCCGTTGATCACTTGTTGAAGAAAAACCATGCAAAAGCCTCAAAGGGCGCGCCCCGGTGGCGCGCCCGTGTGGGGAGTATCAGTTGTTGACGGCGATGATCTTCTTGTCCTTGACCTGCACCAGATAGATGCTTTGCATGGCCTGGCCCTTTTCGCTGAAGTTCACGTCGCCCAGCAGGGTGTTCCATCTCTGGCCACGGATGGCAGCGGAGATCTTGTCGTAGGCGCGCGGGTCGCCGGCTTTTTCAATCGCGCCGGCCAGCACTTCCACGGCTTGCGCGCCGAGCGAACCGATGAAGGAGGGCTCGTTCTTGAACATCTTGCCGTATTGCTCGATCCAGCGGCGCGACATGGGGCGCTGGCTTTCTGGCGAGAACAGCGAGATCGAGTAGACGCCTTCGAGCGCCGGGCCCGAGAGCTCAACCAGCTTGGGGTTCATATTGCCGGCCGACGCAATGATGGTGCCACGGTGGCCGCTCTGACGCAGCTGGCGGTAGATGGTGGCACCCTGCGAGGTGTTGATCGCCGAAACGTAGATGGCTTCCGGATTCTGGCTGCGCAGCTTGGTCAGCGCGGTGCTGAAGTCGGTGTCGGTGCGGTTGTAGAACTCGTTGCCTTTGATTTCAATGTTGCAGGTGCTGAGCAACTTTTTGTAGTTGTCGACCTCCAGGCGGCCGTAGTCGTCATTGATGGTGATGAAGGCCACCGATTTGGGCTTGATGTTCTCGCAGATGAAGCGGGCATAGCGATCCGACATCATGGTCGAGGTGGCATTGAGCCTGAACAGCAGGTTGTGCCCTTCTTCCGTGACCTTGGGATGTTGCGCCGAGGTGACCATGTGGATGATCTTGTCGCGGGTGACCTCTTTCTGGCCCAGCGCCACCGCGCTGAACCAGCCACCGACGATCAGATCGACCTTGTCCTGCTCGATGGCGCGCTTGGCGGCCGACACGCCTTCTTCGGGCGATCCCTTGTCGTCATAGGTCACCAGCTGCAGCTGCCGCCCGCCCAGCACGCCGCCATTGGCGTTGATGATGGCCACCATGGCCTGCATGCCTTCCAGGGCGAGCTGGCCGTCAAAAGCGCCCGCGCCCGACAGCGGGTTGATGGCGGCAATGCGCACCGGCGGCTTGGCCTGGGCCCAGGCACCGGCCGTGCCCAGTGCCAGCGTGGCGCACAGCAGGGTTTTGACCCAGTGTCGTTTGCTTGTAATCATGGTTTTGTCTCCTATCGGGTTGAGGTTGCGGGTGAAAAAATGGATGCGTCTATTGCACAGGCTCGAAGCTGTAAGTCGCCGCCTTGCGGCGAATGTATCCGGCATGCGGCGCGCCGAAGTGGGCTGGGAATAGCAGGGCCTGGCGTTCGGCGCAAAACTCGAGCAGGCGCTGCCGGCTCTGGCGGGCGGTCTGCGCGTCTTCACAAAAGCGGCTGTTCCAGTCGGGCCGGTAGACCTGCATGGGTTGATGCAAGGCGTCGCCGGGAAACACCGCGCATTGGTGTCCGTCGTCGAGCACCACCATCATCTGGCCGGCGGTGTGCCCGGGCAGGCTCTGCAGGCTCAGGCCGGGCAGCACGGTACTGATGTCGTCGGCCATCTCGCTCAGGCCGGCGTCGACCACCGGCTGTACGCTGTCGGCGATCACCGGCAGGTTTTCGGGCAGCTTGGCGCTGCCTTGCCCCTGCGCGCTCCAGTGGGCCCATTCGGCCGCGCCCCAGATATAGCGTGCGCGTGGGAAGGTGGGCACCCACCGCTCACCCACAAGGCGGGTGTTCCAGCCCACATGGTCCACATGCAAATGGGTGTTGATGACCAGGGTGACATCTTCTGGCGCCACCCCGGCTGCACGCAGGCGCTCCAGATAGGGATGCTGCAACAAGTGGAAGCGCTCGAACAAGGGCAGGGCGCGGGTCTTGAGGTTGCCGCAGCCCGTGTCGATCAAGATGGTGTGCCGGTCGCTTTGCAGCAGCCAGGAATGCATGCTCGACATCAGCCGCTCGCTGCCGGCGTGCCAGAAGCCCTCGGTCTTGAGCTGCGGATGCGACTGCAGCACCTGCGCGTCGAAGTCCGGAAACAAGAACTCAGGCCGAAAGCCCGGCGTGAGCATTTCTTCAATGCGGGTGATGGTGTAAGGCCCGATGCGCGCCACGCTGGTGTTGGCCTCTGTCATGGCGCGGCGGTGGGTTCGAGCTCGTGGGCCAGGGCGCAGCGGCGCAGGGTGCGGCGCTCGCTGGGGTCAAAGTCGGGCCTGGCATGCTGCAGCAGCAGGTTGTCCCAGATCACCAGGTCGCCCTCGGCCCAGTGGTGCTCGTATACAAAGGCGGGATCGCTCAGGGCCTGATTGACTTCGTCAATCACGGCGCGGCTGCGCTCTTGCGCCAGGCCGACGATATCGGTGGCGGTGGCCTGGCTGATCATCACGATGCGTTGATCCGACCAGGGGTGCTGCGCGATGGCTGGATGCACATGACTGACGGTGATCTTTTCCACTTTGGCATCGACGCCCTGGCCGTAGTCCACATCACCATAGTGAAACTGGTGGCGGACCTGACTGCTCTTTAGCAAGTCAACGGTGGCTGGCGAAAGCCTGTCGAGCACCCGGCCGGTATGGGTAAACAGGGTATGACCGCCACGCTGCGCCACCTCCACACCGTAGAGCATGATGGCCTTCATCGGATAGGGGTAGTAGCACTGATCGGAATGAAAAAGCAGCTCGCCCTTGCCGAAGGTGCCGTCGGTGCGGATGTTGGATACGTAAGTGATATCGCTGCTGGTCTTTTGCACCGGCCCTTGGCGAGAAAAGCGGCCAAAGTAACGCGCCAGTCGGGCCTGCTGGCCATCGTCCAGGTGCTGATGGCGAAACAGCAAAAGGCCGTGGGTGTGCAGCAGTCGCCTGAGTTCAGCGATCAATTCGTCGGGCAGCGCTTGGGAGACATCGAGTCCTTCGATGGCCAGGCCCAGCTCGGGCGATAGTGCGGTGTGTTTGAGCATCCCTCTTTATTTATAAATATCTTTGCGTCTGCCTCTGACGCTGGGCGCATTCTAGGAAGGCACCTTCGAGACCCTCATGGGGTAAACACTAGAGATGGTCAACTAGGCGTCGATGAGAATTCCTGCAGACCAAAGGAGGAGCGATCTTGGGATCGACCATTACCGAAAAAATTCTGGCGCGCGCCAGCGGCCAAGCCCTGGTGCGACCGGGAGACAACCTGCGGGTGCGTCCCGACTTTGTGGTCTCCTACGACTTTCCCGGCTACACCGACGTCATCTTCAAGCAGATGAAGGAAGAGTTCGGCATGAGCGGGGTGCGCGACCCCAGCCGCTACGCCCTGTTCATCGACCATATGGTGCCGGCCATCACCCCGCAGGAAGAGGACTTGCACCAAAACACCCGCGACTGGGGGCGGCTCAACCAGGTGCCGGTGTATGAGCGCAAGGGCATAGGCCATCAGGTGGCCAGCGAGCTCGGCTATGCCACGCCGGGTGCGTTTGTGGTGCATTTTGACGGTCATATCTCGCAGTTGGGTACTTTCGGCACCCTCGCCATTGGCGTGCGTCGACACCTGGTCGAAGCCTTCGTCAACGAGAACATTCGCCTGGCGGTGCCGGCCACCACCCGGGTTGACCTGGTCGGGCAGTTGCAGCCGGGCGTTATGGCTCGCGATGTGTTTCACCACATCGTGCGCGTGCTGGGCGCCGCTGGCTGCCGGGCGCAGGTGCTCGAGCTCGGCGGCTCGGTGATCGATCAGATGAGCATAGACGGCCGACAGACCATCACTTGCCTGGCCATGTTCACCGGTGCGGTCACCGCCATCATCAACCCGGACGAGCTGACGCTGGGCTACAGCAGCTCGCGCTCGCGCATTGCGCTCGATCCGGTGTGGTCCGATGCCGATGCGGTTTACGCCCAAAGACATGTGATCGACGTCTCGGCGCTTGAGCCGGTGGTGGTGGTGCCGCCCAGCCCGGCCCATACCCGCGACCTCAAGGACTACATCGGCACCGAGGTGCAGGTGGGTTACTTGGGCTCCTGCGCCTCGGGCCGCATCGAAGACCTGCGCGCTGCAGCCCAGGTGCTGCGTGGTCGCTCGGTGCGCGAGGGCTTTCAGCTGCATGTGGTGCCCACCAGTCAGGAAATCATGCGGCAGGCCGCGGCCGAAGGACTGATCACCGATCTGGTGGCCGCCGGCGCTTTTGTGTCGTCGCCATCGTGTGACTACTGCTTTGGGCGCATTGGCGTCATGTCGGCGGGGCAGAAAGCGGTCTCGACCGGCACCCTCAATGTGTCTGGCCGCATGGGCAGCACCGATTCGCAGATCTACATCGTCAACGCTGCGGCTGTCGCTGCTGCGGCCATTGAGGGGGCGATCGCCGATCCGCGCCCTTACTTGAGGTAAGCCTATGCAGATGCCCCAGGTGCGCGGCCGTGTGGCCTACATCTTCGAAGAGGCCGACTTCGATGTGGATCAAATCATCGGCGTCAAGAACATCAAGCTCAAGGATCCGGCCGAACTGGCTGCGGTGGCCATGAAGGAGCAGGACCCAGATTTCGCCAAGAAGGTGCGGATCGGCGATGTGCTGGTGGGCGGCGTCAACTTTGGCTACGGACACCCGCATTACCCGCCGCTCATCGGGATGCGCCATCTGGGCATACGCGGCCTGATTGCCGAGAGCTTTTCGCCCGGCTACTGGCGCGGCGAGGTGGCCCAGGGTTTCCCGCAGGTGGCTTGCCCCGGCATCTTGAAGGCGGTCAGCCGCTGGGATGAGCTGGAAATCGACTGGCAGGCCGGCTGCGTGCGCAATCACAGCCGCGGCACCCAATTGCCTTTTGAGCCGCTGTCCGAAAGTGACAGCCTCATGATTGCTGCCGGTGGCATCATCGGATATTTGAAAGCTACCCAAAGTGAGGACAAACATGGTTCTTGATCGAAGCCCCTTTGCCAAAGCCCTGCGCGCCGGTCAAACCGTTTGGACCGCGGGCGTCTACGACGCCTTGTCGGCCAAAGTGGCCGAGAGTGCTGGTTTTGCCGCGGTCATGACCTCGGGCTATGCGGTGTCGGCCTCGCTGCTGGGCGAGCCCGATGTCGAGATCTACACCATGACCGAGAACCTGTCGGTGGTGCAAAACGTCACAGCAGCGCTGAAGATCCCTGTCATCGCCGATACCGATACCGGCTACGGCAACGCCATCAACGTGATGCGCACCGTGCGCGAGTTTGAGCGCGCGGGTGTGAGCGCGGTCATTTTTGAAGACCAGGAAGTGCCCAAGCGCTGCCCTTGTGTCGCCTCCGTCATCGAGATCCTGCCGCCCGAGGAAAGCGCGGCCAAGATCCGTGCGGCGGTCCATGCCCGGCAAGACCCTAACCTCATCATCGTCGCCCGCACCGATGCCCTGACCGAAGAAGAGGCGATCGTCCGCGCCAAGATGTATGTCGAGGCCGGCGCAGATCTGATCCAGCCCATCAGCCGCTGCTTCAAGGATTTCGCGGGCCTCAAGCGCCTGCGCGAGGCCTGCGGTCGGCCGCTGTCGCTGCAGCTGTTGGGTTGGCTAGAGACCGACCTGAGCCCCCAGCAGGTGCAGGAAGTCGCTGGCTTGGCTGTACACCCGCTGGTAGGGCTGTTGACGGCCTACAGAGCCCTGCAAGCGAACTTCGCCCATCTGGCCCAACACCACCAGACGGCCAAGCTTCCCCAGGCGGTGGCGCAGATGGACGAATTCAAGGATTTCATTGGCTTTGCCGAAGTGGAGGCGCTTCAGACGGCCTTCATGACGGGGCGGCCGGTGGCCAAGGCCTGAGCGCTTGGAGGGCTGGAGCCGGCAAGGACTCGGTGTAACACCTAGGTATTCTTTTGGGTGTCTGGTGTGATCATCAGGCATGGTCACCTCCACCGTCCTGGATGCCGCCCGCAGCGAGCTGCAGGCTTTGCTCAGGGCGGGTGCTGCCGACGAGGGCTCGGTGGTACGCCTGCTCGATCGGCTGTTGCTGCTGGCCTATGAGCTCAGGGCTTCTGACCTTCACTTCGAACCCTACGAGGGCAGCTTTCGAGTCCGCATCCGCATCGACGGCCAATTGCAGCCTTGCCTGGCGCCGCCGCTGGCCTTGCGCGACCGGCTGGTCTCGCGCATCAAGGTGTTGGCCAAGCTCGACATTGCAGAAAAGCGGCTGCCGCAAGATGGCCGGCTGAGCCTGAGCCTGCCGGCTGCAGCGGCGGTCGACTTTCGGGTCAGCAGCCTGCCAACCGTGCATGGCGAAAAGCTGGTGCTGCGCCTGATTGACGCCGCGCCGGCGCAGTTGGCGCTCGACGCCCTGGGTTATGACAGCGCTCAGCAAGCCACGCTGCTGCAGGCCCTGGCCCGCCCCCATGGCATGGTGTTGGTCACCGGGCCGACCGGCTCGGGCAAGACGCTGTCCATGTACAGCTGCCTGCAGTGGCTCAACCGCCCCGGCATCAATATTTGCACCGCCGAAGACCCGGTCGAGATCATGCTGCCGGGCATCAACCAGGTCAGCATCAATGAAAAGGCGGGGCTGGACTTCGCGACCGCCTTGCGCGCCTTTTTGCGCCAGGATCCAGATGTGATCATGGTCGGCGAGATCCGCGACCTGGAGACAGCCGACATGGCGCTCAAGGCGGCTCAGACCGGGCATCTGGTGTTCTCCACCCTGCACACCAATAATGCGCCGAGCACCTTGCTGCGCCTGCGGCAGATGGGCGTGGCCGCGCACAACATCGCCGCCAGTGTGGTGCTGATCACCGCGCAGCGCCTGCTGCGCCGGCTGTGTACCCACTGCCGCCTGGCGGTTGAGCGGCCCGAGGCGCTATTGCGCGATGCGCACTGTCCGCCGCAGTGGCTGGATGCCGACTGGCCGGTCTACCAGGCGCAAGGTTGCGCTCTGTGCCATGGCGGCTATCTGGGGCGGGTGGGCGTGTTTGAAATCATGCCAGTCAGCACCGTCATGGCCGAGCTGATACTGCGCGAAGCTGGCACCGCCGAGATGGCGCGCCAAGCCGCAGCCGAAGGCGTGCTGGACCTGCGGCAGGCCGCTTGGGCGAAAGTTAAACTGGGCCAGACCAGTGTTGAAGAAGTCCTGGCCCACACCCATGCCTAGCGCACCTGCCGTATTTTCCGCTCGCTGCGACCGGCCCTGTACCGAGGGCAGGGCGTGAACCAGCGCGCCTTGGCGCGGTCCGGGCCGCCGCGCGAGTCTGAGCAGACCTTCGATTGGACGGCCCGCGATGCGGATGGCCGTATGCAGCGGGGGCGTAGCAGCGCCAGTGGCGAAAACGCCCTGTGTGCCGTGCTGCGCCGCCAGGGCTTGCGGCCGCTGACTGTGCAGGCGGTGGAGCGGCGGCGGCTGCGTAAGCTGAGCAGGCGCGATTTGGCCAACCTCACCCGGCAGCTGGCGGTCCTGCTGGGCGCCGGTCTGCCCCTGTTGCAGGCCCTGCAGATGCTCAGTCGCAGTCAGGCTCAGCCGGCGGTGCAGCAACTGCTCGCGCAGCTACACGCCGACTTGGAGCAGGGCCTGAGCCTGGCAGCGGCCATGCGCAGGCAGCGGCCGATTTTTTGCGAGCGTTATCTGGCTTTGGTGGAGGCCGGCGAGCTCTCGGGTCGGCTCGAGCAGCTGCTCGAGCGCCTGGCGCGGCATCTGGAGCAAACCGAAGCTTTGGCGCGCCAGTTGCGCGCTGCGCTGCTTTATCCGGCGGTGGTGCTGGCAGTGGCTGCAGCGGTGCTGACCCTGATCATGGTGA
This sequence comes from Comamonadaceae bacterium, assembly GCA_947460065.1. Lineage (GTDB taxonomy): Bacteria > Pseudomonadota > Gammaproteobacteria > Burkholderiales > Burkholderiaceae_C > Polaromonas. The sequence continues at coordinate 4,932 of CANHGF010000010.1, read as the reverse complement.
CGGTGGTGCCGGCCTTCGAAAACACCTTTGCCTCTTTTGGCGCCCAGCTGCCCTGGGCCACACAGTGGGTGATTGCAGGCAGCCGCTGGCTGCTGCAGTGGGGGCCTGCCTTGCTGCTGGCTTTGCTGGCCTTGGGCCTAGCGGCGCGGCAGGCTTGGGCCCGCAGCCCGCAGCTGGTGCAGCGCTTGGACGCCGCGGTGCTCGAGCTGCCGCTGTGGGGCGCCATGCTGCGCCAGGCCGCTCAGGTGCGCTGGAGTCGCACCCTGGCCACCTTGCTGGGCGCCGGCCTGCCACTGGCCGAGGCCTTGCAGGCGGTGCGTGGAGCCAGTGGCTACCTGGCCTATGCGCAGGCCACTGAGCAAGTGCGCGGTGAGGTTTTGCGCGGCAGCAGTCTGCATGCGGCGCTGGCGCCGTCGCCGCTGTTCTCGCCGCTGCTGCAGCAGATGTGCGCGGTGGGCGAGGCGGCGGGCACGCTGGAGCAATTGCTCGAAAAGGCAGCTGAGTTTCAGGAGAGCGAGCTGTCCGAGCGGCTGGAGCAGCTCACCCGGCTGATCGAGCCGGCCACCATCGTGGTCATGGGCTTGCTGGTCGGCGGCCTGGTGCTGGCGCTGTACCTGCCGGTCTTCCAGATGGGGCAGATCGTCTGATGGCCGAAGCCGCGCTGTTGCTGGGGGCCGCCTTGCTGGGCCTGTGTGTGGGCGGCTTTCTGAACCTGGTGATCTACCGGCTGCCGCGCATGATGGAGCAGCAATGGGCGCAGGACGTGGCCCATTGGCAGACGGAGCAGACGGAGCAGATGGAGCAGGCCCAGCAGGCTGGGCAGACTGAGCTGGATCGGCCGGTAGAGCCCTTGCCGCAAGGCTTGCTGGGCGCGACCGATCACGCGCCCGCTCACACGCTTTATAAGCTGCTGCGCCCCCGCCCACACTGCCCGGCCTGCGGCCATGTGCTGTCGTGGTGGGAGTTGATGCCGGTATGGGGCTATGTGCTGCTGCGCGGGCGCTGCTGCGCTTGCGCGCGGCCGATAGGCTGGCGTTACCCGGTGGTGGAGTTGGTCTGCGCCGCGCTGTTTGCCGCCTGCGCCTGGCGCTGGGGCCTGAGCGTGTCGGCCTTGGCCTGGGCCGGCTGTGCGGCCTGCCTGCTGGCACTGGCTTGCATCGATGCGGACACGCAACTGCTGCCCGACGACCTGACGCAGCCCTTGCTTTGGGCCGGGCTGATTGGCGCGGCCCTGGGCTGGACGGCCTTGGGCCTGAACGATGCGCTGTGGGGCGCGGTTGCCGGCTATGGGCTGCTGTGGTCGGTCAACCGCGGGTTTGGGCTATTGACCGGCAAGCAGGGCATGGGCCAGGGCGACTTCAAACTGCTGGCGGCGCTCGGTGCCTGGTTGGGCTGGCAGGCCTTGTTGCCCTTGGTGCTGCTGTCGTCGGGCTCGGGGGCGCTGATTGGCCTAGCACGGCGCTTGCATGGCAGCCTGGCCCAGGGCGAGCCCCTGGCCTTCGGACCCTATCTGGCCCTGGCTGGGCTGGTACTCTTATTTTTTCCGCATTGGGGGGGCGCATGGTGGGGTCTGTGAATCAAGCCGGCTCGGCTCGAGCCTGGCGGCTGGGGCTGACCGGCGGCATCGGCAGCGGCAAGAGCACGGTGGCGGCCATGCTGGCGCATCTGGGCGCAGCTGTGGTCGACGCCGATGCGATTGCCCGCTCGCTGACGCTCTCTGGCGGCCTGGCCATGCCGGCCATCGCCAGCCAATTCGGGCCCCAGTATGTCAAGTCTGACGGAGCCATGGACCGCGACGCGATGCGCGAGCTTGCGTTTAGCGACCCGGCTGCGCGCCGGCGGCTCGAGGCCATCGTCCATCCACTGATCAGCCAGGAGACGGCGCGGCGAGCGGCCCAGGCGCAGGCGGCGGGCGCGCGCTGCGTGGTGTTTGACGTGCCCCTGTTGGTGGAGTCGGGCCGCTGGCGCTCGCAGGTCGATGCGGTGCTGGTGGTCGACTGCATCGTCCAGACGCAGATTGAGCGGGTGATGGCGCGCAGTGGCTGGACCCGAGAGGCGGTGCAAAAGGTTCTGGCGCAGCAAGCCAGCCGCGCCGCCCGTTTGGGCGCCGCCGACGTGGTCCTGTGCAATGAGGGCCTGACCCTGGAGGCGCTGCAGGCCGAGGTTCGACAGGTGTGGCAACACTTCGGGCTATGATCGTCGCCCATACCCTTTGTCGTCTTGAGCCGATGCAGCTGTGATTGTTTACGAATACCCCTTCAACGAGCGCATTCGGACCTATCTGCGGCTGCAGCATTTGTTTTTCAGGCTTGGCGATCTGGTCGGGCGCAGCAGCCCCACCGACCACCACTTTGCGATCACCACGCTGTTCGAGATCATGGAGGTGGGCGCTCGCGCCGATCTCAAGACCGATGTGCTCAAGGACCTGGAGAAGCAAAAGCACTTGCTGCTCGCCTACCGGGGCAATCCATCGATTTCGGAGCAGGCGCTCGAGCAGGTGATCGCCCAGCTCGATGCGTGCTTTAACGCGCTCAAGGAGCAGCCGGGCAAGACCGGGCAGGCGCTTACCGAGGTCGACTGGCTGATGAGCTTGCGCAGCCGGGTGGGCATACCCGGCGGCACCTGCGAGTTTGACCTGCCGGTCTACCATGCCTGGCGCCATCGCAGCGTCGAAGAGCGCCGTTCGGACCTGCAGCGTTGGATTGCCGGACTCTTGCCTCTGGCCGAATCGGTGGGCCTGCTTCTCAAGCTGCTGCGCGATGCGGGCACACCCCAAAAGGTGATGGCCACCGGTGGGCATTTTCAGCAAAGCCTGCCCCAGGGCCGCTCTTATCAGTTGATGCGCCTGCGCATAGACCCTAGGCTTGGCCTGTTTCCCGAGATCAGTGCCAATCGGCTTGTTGTTTCCGTGCGCTTGATGACCATACTTGACGGTCAGCGGGTGCAGCCGTCTACCGACGATGCACAATTGGAAATCTCGCTCTGTTCCTGACGGCCCGGCTCGCGGGCCCGCATATCCATGAGCACTGACGCACACCGAGCCGGCCCTGTTCGTACCGTTGTCTGCCCCGCTTGCGGCGGCAAGAGCGTTTATGGGCCCGATAACCCGAGCCGCCCTTTTTGTTCGGCGCGCTGCAAGGCCATGGATTTCGGTGCCTGGGCCAGTGAGAGTTTTCGCATGCCCGCCGAAGCCCCACCGGATGGGGCAGAGACTGGCCCTTTGCAATAAGGCCAACCATGCGCGGCGCCGTGCAGGTTTTGTTCTTGGCACTGAGCTTGCCGCTGGCAGCACAGCAGTTACCGACAGCCCCTACAGGGGCGGGCGCTCAAGCCAGCCCCGGCCAGCCCAGCCGCGGTCAGCGTGAGGCGGGGGCCCAGGGCAGCGATGCGGAAAAGCCCGCCCAGAAAAAAACAAGTCGTCCGCCCAAGGTGGTTTCATCGCCTGGCTCGGGTGAGACACGTGCCGAGCGCACTGCTCGCCTCAGGCGCGAGTGCAAGGGCATGCCCAATGCCGGTGCTTGTACCGGCATGACCGACTGAGCCCGCGCCGGGCCTCAGCCATGAAAAAGGCCACGCGGTGCTGGCCACGCGGCCCTGGCGGCAAGGCCCTGGCTTAACCGGCCTGACCGTTGATGATCTGCTGCAGTTCGCCGCTTTCGTACATCTCCATCATGATGTCCGAGCCGCCGACGAATTCGCCCTTGATATAGAGCTGCGGAATGGTGGGCCAGTTGCTGTATTCCTTGATGCCCTGACGTATGCCCTCGTCCTCGAGCACATTGACCGTCTCGGGCCGGCTCACGCCGCAGGCCTTGAGGATCTGGATGGCCCGGCCCGAAAACCCGCACATCGGGAATTGGGCGGTGCCTTTCATGAAGAGAACGACGTCGCTGGATTTGACGATCTGGTCGATGCGTTGATGGGTGTCGGTCATGGTCTGCCCTCCGAAAACGTAATTTTGCGATTATCAGCCCTGTCCGATTCCCCCAGCCGGGTCAGGGGGAGCCGTGGTCAGCCGGGCGCCGCTGCAGCGCTCAATGCCGGCCAGGTCCAGGCGGCTTTGCGGCTCGCTCAAGCCGGCCGCGTGGAGCAATGAGCGTACCGCTTCGGCCTGGTCATAGCCGTGCTCGAGCAGCAGCCAGCCGCCTTCGGCCAAGCGCGCCGGGGCCTGGGCGATCAGCGTGCGCAGGGCGTCAAGCCCCTGCGGGCCTGAGCTCAGGGCCATGCGCGGCTCATGGCGCAGGGCCGGCAGGTGCGGGTCGCCCTCGGCAATGTAAGGCGGGTTGCTCACAATCAGTTCAAAAGGCCCGCTTGCCTGCGCCAGCCAGTCGCCAGCTTGCCAGGCCACCGCCAGCCCGAGGGCTTGGCCATTGGATTGCGCCACCTGCAAAGCCGCTTCGCTGGCATCGACCGCGGTGATCTGCCAGCCGGGCCGGGCCTGCTTGAGCGCCAGGGCGATGGCGCCACTGCCAGTACCCAGGTCAATCACCCGGGCTGCAGGTGGCAGGTTCAGGGACAGTGCCCACTCAACCAAAATTTCTGTTTCGGGGCGCGGCACCAGCACCCGGGCATCGACCTTAAGCCTGAGGCCGAAAAATTCCTTTTCGCCGCACAAATAGGCCACCGGCTCACCGGCCAGGCGGCGCTCGCACAGGCCTGCAAAGTGGGTCGCCGCTTCAGACACTAGCGCGTCGCGGTCGTGGGCGATCAGCCAGGCCCGCTGGTGTGGCCGCGCCAGTGCGTGCAGTAGCAGCAACTGCGCGTCCAGGCGCGTAAGGCCCGACTGCTCGGCCAGGGCGAGCGCCTCGGCCAGCGTCATGGCGCTGCGGCCTCGAGTTCGGCCAACTGCTCTGCACCGCGGGCCACTTGCAGCGCGCTGATCACTTCGCCGAGCTGACCCTCCATGATCAGACCGAGCTTGTAGAGCGTCAG
>CANHGF010000009.1 GCA_947460065.1 Comamonadaceae bacterium | reverse complement strand
GGCTTGGCGCAGGAAGACGGACCGCTCAGCGTGCTGCAGCAGGCCTTCCATGACAGCCATGGATTGCAGTGCGGCTATTGCACCCCTGGCATCCTGATGTCGCTGACCGAATTGCTGGAGACTCATCCGGCGCCGGATGAGGCAGTGATCAGGGAGGTGCTGTCCGGCCACCTGTGCCGTTGCACCGGCTACCAGAACATCGTCGCTGCCGCCTTGAAGGCCGTACAGGCTTTTAATGCGGTAGAGGGCAGGAGGTCGGCATGACCACCAACCCGCCGAGCACCGGCGTTTGGCAGAGCGTGCCTCGCATTGAAGACGAGCAGCTGCTGCGCGGTCAGGCGCGCTTTCTTGACGATGTGCCTGTGGACGACGCCTGTCATGCCTGTTTTGTGCGCAGCGCCCAGGCGCATGCGCGCATCGTATCCATCGATACCGAGCGGGCCCGCGCCGTCCCCGGCGTGGTCGGGGTGTATGTCAAGCAAGACCTGTTTGGCGAGCTGACCTCTTGGCGCATGCCCCTGGGTTTTGCGCTGGCGGCGTTGCCGGAGAACACCACACCGTTCGTGCTGGTCGATCATGAGGTGGCTTTTGTCGGCGAGGCGATTGCGGTGGTGGTGGCCAGCAGCCGCCATGTGGCCGAAGACGCGGCCAGCCTGGTCCAGGTCCAATATGCACCCTTGCCGGTGGTGGCCGACTGCCGCGATGCGGTGCGGCCCGAATCGCCGCCCGTGCGCACCGAGCTCAGTTCCAACATCCTGCAGCACTACGTGCTGGCCTATGGGGCCATCGACGAGGAGTTCGCCCAGCCGCAGGTGCTGATCAGCGAAGACTTCTGGGTACACCGGGGCGCCGGCCATCCGATGGAGGGCCGCGGTGTGTTGGCCCAGGTGGAAAAATCAACCGGCACCCTGATGGTGTGGTCGTCCACCCAAATGGCCCACGAGTTGCACTACACCTTGGCCCTGATGCTGGGCCAGCCCGAGGAGCGGCTGCGGGTGATCACGCCCGAAGTTGGCGGCGGCTTTGGCGCCAAGTTCATGATTTACCCGGAGGAGGTAGTGATTCCCGCGCTGGCGCGCAAGCTGGGTCGGCCGGTCAAGTGGGTGGAAGACAGGCGCGAGCATTTCATTTCGGCGGTGCAGGAGCGCGACCAATATTGGTCGGTGCAACTGGCGGCCGACCGCGATGGCAAGATCCTTGGCCTGCGCGGCACCATGATCCACGACCACGGTGCCTACACGCCGCAGGGCACCAATGTGCCTTACAACGCGGCCTCGTCCATCACCGGACCTTACATCCTGCCGTCCTACCACCTGGATGTGTCGGTTGTGCACACCAACAAGGTGCCTGTGGCGACCATCCGCGGCGCTGGTTATCCGCAGGCCGCTTTTGTCATGGAGCGCCTGATGGACCGCCTCGCCCGCGAAGTGGGCCTGGATCCGGTGGAATGCCGGCGGCGCAACCTGATTCCAGCCGACAAAATTCCCTATGTCAAACCCCTGAAGTCCCGCGCCGGCCTGCCGCTGACCATCGATTCCGGCGATTTTCCCGCGCTGCAGGCGCGCGCAGTCGAGGCGGCTGATCTGCCCGGCTTTGCCGCGCGCAGGCAGGCCTCCGAAAGCCGCGGCCGTCTGCGGGGCTGGGGCATTGCCAACTCGGTCAAGCCGACCGGGCGAGGGCCTTATGAATCGGTGCGCTTGAAGATACAACCCTCGGGTACGGTGGCCATCTACACCGGGGCCCTTGCCATGGGCCAAGGCCTGAAGACCACGCTGGCGCAACTGTGCGCGCCGCATTTTGGTCTGGGGCCGCAGGCCATCGAGGTGATGGCCGGCGACACCGCCATGATCGGCTATGGCCACGGTGGTTTTGCCAGCCGGCAGGCCATCATGGCTGGCAACGCGGTGAGCCAGGCCGCCCGCCAGTTACGCGACAAGGTGCTTAAGGTGGCGGCGGCAGTGCTCGGTGTCGATATCGCCGTGCTGCGCTTGAATCAGGGCGAGGCGCTGAGCATAGATGGGGCGCACCGCGTCTCACTGGCCCGGCTGTCCATGCTGATGAAGGGCGTGCCCGGCTATACCCTGCCGATGGTGGATGACCCGGGTCTGGAAGAGACGGTGCATTTCCATTGCGACGCTCAGACCTATGCCGGCGCCTGCCATGTCTGCGAGGTCGAGGTGGACCCGGAGATCGGCCATATTGAGGTCCAGCGCTATCTGGCGGTGCAGGACAGCGGCAACATCATCAACCCGCAGTTGGCCGAGGGCCAGGTGGTCGGAGGTGTGGTGCATGGCCTGGGCAATGCCTTGTTCGAGCACATGGCTTATGACGAGAATGGCCAGCCGCTGAACACCAACTTCGGCGACTACCTGCTGCCCACCGCGCCCGAGGTGCCGCCCATCCAGGTGATTTTTGCGCCTTCGCCCTCGCCGCTCAATGAGCTGGGTGTCAAGGGTGTGGGTGAATGTTCGACCATCGCCGTGCCGGCTGCCGTGGTCGGCGCGGTCGAGGACGCGCTGTGGTCGCGGGGCGTGCGCATCAGCGAGTTTCCGCTCACGCCGATGCGGGTGGCCGAGCTGCTCGGCCACGCCAGTGCCCCCGAAAAAAATTGATGAGGACGGTCGCTGATGGAATTTACCAACCGGTTTCATGTGCCCTTGCCTTTGGCCGAGGCCTGGAAGCTCATGCTCGACGTGCCGCGGATCCTGCCCTGCCTGCCCGGCGCACGCCTGGTCGAGGTCTTGGGCGACAAGCTGTACAAAGGCTCGGTGGCGGTCAAGCTCGGGCCGGTCAAGCTGTCTTTTGACGGCCAGGCCGAACTGGTGCGGGTCGATGAGCAGGCCCATGTGGCCTGGCTTAGGGGCGCAGGCATGGATGCCAAGGGCCGCGGTGGTGCCCAATCCGAATTCAGCTTTACGCTCGAGGCCTCAGGCAGTGGCACCGATGTGACGGTGCGCACCGAGTTGCAGCTCACCGGCTCTATCGCCCAGTACGGCCGTGGCAGCGGCATGATCTCGGAGGTGGCGACCCAGCTGCTGCGCCAGTTCGAGCAGAACCTGAGCCGCATGCTGCTCGATGAGCGCCTGGATGCATCGGCCGCCGCAGCGTCTGCCGCGCTGGCGCCCGTGGCCACCAGCCGCAGCGAAGCCGCCCCTTCCTCCACAACCAGCGCCCCGGTGAGCAGCCAGGAGGCCCAGGCCTTGCTGGCGCAATGCCAGGCGGTGCTGGCCGCCACCCAGCAGACCTTGGCCGACGTGCGCCTGATGACCCAGATGGCGCGCGGCCCGGACAAGGAGCTCAATGGTTTTTCCCTCCTCTGGCGTGCGCTCTGGGCCAGCCTGTCGGGCCGGGGTGGCTCGGACTCTTCGGTGTCCAAGCGTTGATTTGCTTTGCTGACTCCTGCCATGGTGCGCCCCGCGACGGTGGCGCTCCGGGTAATCACCGAGCGGAAGCGGGCATGGCAGTCTTACGCCCCTCAAAACTTGTCCGTACACTGATCAAATCAGTGTGGCTTGCTGATCGTGATGGATGGCACATGCCGAGCGTGAAAATCCCGTATCGTTCTAAGCCCGGTAGGAGGCGTTCATGGATCACAGTGATCGCGCGCTGAGCGGTGTCAAGGCGCAGGGCATCGGCGCCCGGGTTCCTCGCAAGGAAGATGCACGGCATCTTGCGGGCCAGGGCAATTTCGTGGCAGATATGGTCATGCCCGGTCTGTGTGAGGTGGCTTTTTTGCGCAGCCCGCTGGCCCATGCGCGCATCGTCTCCACCCAGGTGCCCGGGGATATCGCGCCGCAGATCGTGCTGCGCGAGACCATGCTTGATGCCCTGGACATCGTCGCGCCCTCCACACTGCCCAGCTACCAGGAGTCGGCCCAGCCGCCTCTCGCCTCGGGCCGGGTTCGCTTTGTTGGTGAGCCGGTGGCCATGGCTTTTGCGGCTACCCGGGCCCAGGCCGAAGACCTGATCGAGCGGGTGGAGGTCGCTTACGAGGAGTTGCCGGTGCATGCCGACGTCTGGTCGGCGCTGACGCCGGACGCCGAGTTATTGCATCCAGGATGGAAAGACAACCGCTTTGTCACCCTGCGTGCCGACAAGGACTTCGAGGCCCTGGCTGCGCAGGCCGAGGTCAAGGTGCAGCGACGCATCGAGCTGTCGCGCCAATGCATGGTGCCCCTGGAGGGCAAGGCGGTGCTGGCGTATTGGGATTTTCAGGTCGATCAACTGGTGGTCTGCAGTGCCACCCAGGTACCGCACCTGATCCGCACCGGATTGGCCCAACTGCTGGACCTGCCCGAAGAGCGGGTGCGGGTGATCTCTCCCGACGTGGGCGGCGCATTTGGCTACAAGTGCGTGCTTCAGCAGGAGGAGGTCTGTGTCGCCTGGCTGGCCAAGACCTACCGCCGGCCATTTCGCTTCCTGGAAGACCGGCGCGAGCACCTGATTGCCGGCGCCAATTCCCGCCAGCATCATTACGATGTGACCGCCTACGCCGACCGGCGCGGCCGGCTGCTGGCGCTCGATGCGGTGATCACCATCGACGGTGGCGCCTACTCGGTCTGGCCCTTCACCGCCGGTCTGGAGCCCGGCCAGGCGGTGGGCAATCTGCCCGGCCCTTACGACTTCCGTGGCTACCGCTGCGAGACCCGCTGCGTGGCCACCAACAAGCCCGGCTTCGTGCCTTACCGTGGCGTGGCTCGCACCGGCGTGTGCTTTGCCATGGACCTGCTGATGGACGCGCTGGCGCGCGAGGTCGGCCGCGAGCCCTGGGAGGTGCGGCTCGACAACCTGGTCAAGCCGCAGCAGATGCCCTACATCAACGTGGCCAACAAGCATTTCGACGGCGGCGACTACCCGGCCAGCCTGCGCCGCGCGCTGGAGATGGTGGACCTGCCCGCGGTGCTCGAACGCCAAAAGCGCGGCGAGGTCGATGGGCGCCTGATCGGCGTGGGTACCGCCACTTACTGCGAGCAGTCGGCGCACGGCACCTCGGTGTTTGCCACCTGGGGTACGGCGGTGATCCCCGGCTACGACCAGGCCATGGTGCGCATGACGGCCGACGGCGGCCTGGAGATCCGCGTGGGCGTGCATTCGCACGGCCAGGGCATGGAAACCAGCTTTGCGCAGATCGCGCACGAAGTGCTGGGCGTGCCCATCGAGCGGGTACGCATGATCCACGGCGACACCGGGCAGACTCCGTATTCCAGCGGCACCTATGCCTCGCGGGCCATGGTGATGACCGGCGGCGCGGTGGGCGTGGCCTGCAAGCAGCTGGCGCCGCGCCTGCGCCACATCGCCGGCCATCTGATGGGCGTGGATCCGGCCACCGTGGTGCTCGCGCAAGGCCGCGCGCACTCTGGAGACAAGTCGGTGACGCTGGCCGACATCGGCAATGCCTGGTACATCAATCCGCAAAAGCTGCCAGCCGACGTTGACCGCGCTGGCCTGGAGGTCTCCACCGGCTACAAGCCCAAGGTGGACACCGGTGCCTTCAGCTATGCCAGCCACGCGGCGGTGGTGGCGGTGGATCCGGCCACAGGCGCCATTGAGATCCTGGACTATGCTGTGGTCGAGGACTGCGGGGTGGTGATCAACCCCATGATCGTGGAGGGCCAGGCCATCGGCGGCATTGCGCAGGGCATAGGCACCGCGCTCTACGAGGAGATGCGCTACGACGAGCGGGCTCAGCCGCTGGCATCGACCCTGGCCGACTACATGCTGCCGGGCGCCACCGAGATTCCCAGCATCCGCATCGATCACTTTGAGACGCCCTCTCCGCACACCGAGTTCGGCGCCAAGGGCATGGGCGAGGGCGGGGCGATCGCGCCGCCGGCCGTGCTCTTCAACGCGGTCAACCATGCGCTGCGCGCAACCGGCGCCCCTGAGCTCTTGATGACGCCGTTGACGCCCCGACGCCTGCTGCGCGCCTTGGCCCAGGCCCCGCGCAAGGAGGCCGCATGAAGGCCGCGGTCTTTGACCACCAGCGGGCCGAGGATGTGGCCCAGGCCGCGCGCGCTCTTGCCGAAGCCGGCGGCCGCGCCAAACTGATCGCGGGGGGCCAGTCGCTGGGCCCCATGCTCAACCTGCGCCTGAGCAGGCCGCAGCTGCTGGTGGACCTGTCCGACTTGGCGGCGCTGGCCTCGGTTGAGCGGCAGGGCCAGGAACTGGTGCTTGGCGCGCGGCTCACCCATGCGGCCATCGAAGACGGCCGCCATCCAGCGCTGGTCGGCCACCCCATGCAGCAGGTCGCCGCCGGCATTGCCTACCGGGCCATTCGCAACAAGGGCACGCTGGGCGGTAGCCTGGCCCATGCCGACCCGGCCGCCGACTGGGTGGTGGCTCTGGTGGCCATGGGCGCGGTGCTGCGCCTGCAGTCGCCGCGTGGCGAGCGCGAGCGTCCGCTCGAAGGCTTCATGCAGGCGGCCTACACCACCGAGCTGGCGGAGGACGAATTGATTACCGCAGTGCGGGTGCCCGACATGACCGACGGCCGCTGGGGCTACTACAAGTTCTGCCGCAAGCCCGGTGAGTTTGCCGACGCCAGTGCGGCGGTCTGCCAGGTGGCCCCTGGCGCCCCATGGCGCTTGGCCCTGGGCGCACTCGACGGCCCGCCGTTGCTGCTGCCGGCCCTGGCCCAAGAACTTGGCGAGCCCGGCGCTGCGCCCCTGGCCCAGAGCCGCCTGCGCTTGGCGGTGGCCGCTGCACTGCCCGAGCACGATCCGATCGACCACCAATTACACGCCGTCTGCCTGGCGCGTGCGCTCGAGCAGGCCGGCTGGCCAGCCCGTGCCGCCTGAAGACGGCCCCGCTTGCTCCATGAAGGCCATCACGCTACACATCAACGGCAACCGGCTTGCGGCCGAGGTCGAGCCGCGCACCCACCTGGGTGACTTTCTGCGCGACAGCGCCCGCCTGACCGGAACCCACCTGGGCTGCGAGCACGGTGTCTGCGGCGCCTGCACCGTGCTGGTTGACGGCGAGCCGGTGCGTTCGTGCATCACCTTTGCAGTCAGCTGCCAGGGCCGCCATGTCACGACGGTCGAAGGCTACGACGGCGACGCCATCATGCAGCGCCTGCGCCCAGCCTTCACCCGTCACCATGCGCTGCAGTGCGGATATTGCACCCCTGGCATGCTGGCCACGGCCCGCGACATCGTGCTGCGCCTGCCCGAGGCCGACGAGGCGCGGGTGCGGTTGGAGCTGGCCGGCAATTTGTGCCGCTGTACTGGCTACATGGGCATCGTGGCGGCCATTTTGGACGTGCTCGCGCAGTTGCGCGCCGAGCCTGACCCGGACATCACCGCGCTGCGCGAGCAAGCCCGAGCCGGACAGTTCGCCCCGCCGCCTCCTGCCATCACCCAAGGTGGCATCAAAGCCATGCCTGCCCTGGCGCAGGGCGCCCGCGCCGCATCTGCGGCGACGGTTGCTGCGCCTACTGCGCCGGCCTCAGAGTCTGCGCCGCAGGAGCAGGAAGTCACTGCCATCCGAGGCGGTACCCGCATCGAAGCCAGCTTTGAGCTGCCCTATGCGGCTGCGGCGGTTTGGGCCTTCATGGGCGATTTGCCTGCGGTGGCGGCCTGCCTGCCTGGCGCGGCCATCGAATCGCAGGAGGGCGATAAGGTCAAAGGCCGAATTGCAATCAAATTCGGGCCCATGGCCGCCGCCTTTGTTGGCGCCGCCAGGCTGGAGCGCGACGAGCTGGCGCAGCGCGCGGTCTTGCGCGGCGCCGGTCAGGACAGCCTGAGCCGCTCGCGCGCGCAGGGCGATATCGCCTACCAGTTGGTGACCCTGGACGCCGGCCGAACCCGGGTCGATGTCGACATGCTCTACACCCTGCAGGGTCCGCTGGCGCAGTTTTCCCGCTCGGGGCTGGTCAAGGATTTTGTGCGGCGCCTGGTGGCCGATTTTGGCCGGGAAGTCCAGGCACGGATGGGTGCCAGCGGTGATGCACCGACCGCAGCGCCGGCGGCCATCCAGCCCTTGCGTTCCTTGCTGGCGCTGCTGTGGCAGCGCCTTTGGCGGGGCTTGACCGGGGGGCGCTGAAGCTGTTTTTCCTCAACCTGTTTTTCAAGGGAGTCAATATGCTGGACCGTTTCGTATCCTCGCTGCACCAAGCCCGCGCCTGGGGGCGGCGCCTGTCCTTGATGACTGGGCTGACGGGCGCAGTGATAGGCGCTGTGATGGGTATATCGGGCGCTGCCCATGCGCAGGCCCTTGATCCCGTCAAGGTGCGCCTGGACTGGACTCCCTGGGCCAACCATGCGGCCCTGCACTTAGCGCAGCAAAAAGGTTGGTACCGCCAGGCGGGGCTTGACGTCAGCCTGGAAGACGGCAACGGCTCGGTCACTACGGTGCAGTTGGTCGGTGCCAACAATACCTTCGACGTTGGGCATGCGGCGCTGGCGCCGATGATGATCGCCCGCGAGAAGGGCCTGCCGGTCAAGGCTTTGGCTGTGTTCATGCGCCGCAATGACATCGGCATTCTGGTGCCTGCCGACTCGGGCATTACCACGCCGGCGCAGCTCAAGGGCAAAAAGATCGGCTACACGGCTGGCTCCCTTGAGGCGCCCTTCATCGACGCCTATCTGGCCTCGGGCAAGCTCAAGCGCAGTGATGTCGAACTGGTCAACCTGGATGCGGCCAGCAAGGCCTCGAACTACGCTGTCGGCCGAACCGACGCGGTGTTCTCCACCATCCCCTTTGTGTTTCCGACCACCAACAAGGCCCGGCCGTCCAAGTCCATGCTGTTTGCCGATGTAGGTCTGAGCATGCCCAGCTTTGGGCTGGTGGTCAATGAGGCCAAGCTGGCCGAACGCGGTGAGGTCCTGGGGCGGTTTGCCTCGGTGGTGGCGCGCACCTGGGAATACATTTTTGCCGGCCATGAGGACGAGGGTGTCGATGCCATCATCGCCCAGCGGCCGCAGGCTCGCCTGGACCGGGCGGTGCTGCGGGCCCAGCTCGATGCGCTCAAAGGCTTTCTGGATATCCCCGCTGGCGGCCGCATTGGCGTACCCCAGCCGGCCGACTGGGAGCTGGCGGTCAAGACCCTGTCCTCGGTGCAGCTGGTGGGTACCTCGCGACCGGCGGCCGACTACTACGTCACTGGCCGGGTCAATTCGCCGGCCTTCGACAAGTTGGTGGGCCGTTAGGCCCGCGCACCCCCGGATCCCGCTCTACTTATGAATCCTGTCCAGGTCAGCGCCAGTGGCGTCTCCAAGCTCTATGCCGGGCCCAGGGGGGTGCAGGCGCTGCAGTCGGTCGATGCCGAGATCGGCGCCGGCCAATTCGTCAGTATCCTCGGGCCTAGCGGCTGCGGCAAGAGCACTTTTCTGCGCTGCCTGGCTGGACTGGAGTCGATTTCGGGCGGCCGGCTGCAGATTGCAGGGCAGGACGTTCAGGGGCCGCCTGACGGCATAGGCATCGTCTTTCAGCAGCACGCATTGCTGGAGTGGCGCAGCATCCGCGACAACATCTTGTTGCCGCTGGAATTTGCCGGCAAGCCGGTGGCCGAGCATGCGGCCAAGGTGGACCACCTGCTGGCGATGACGGGCTTGAAGAATTTTGCCCATAGCTACCCGCGCGAGCTGTCCGGCGGTATGAAGCAGCGGGCTGCCATTTGCCGCGCGCTGGTCGATGATCCTGCGCTGCTGCTGATGGACGAGCCTTTCGGCGCGCTGGATGCGCTCACGCGTGATCAGATGAATGCCGAGTTGCAGCGTATCTGGCTGGCGACGGGCAATACCGTGATTTTTGTCACTCACGGCATAGCCGAGGCGGTTTTTCTCGGCGATGAGGTGCTCGTGTTTTCGCCGCGCCCCGGGCGGGTGGCGCACCGCCTGCGCATCGATCTGCCCCGGCCCCGCCCATTGGCCGTGCGCGAGACGCCCGAATTCGGCCGCTATGTCGGTGAGATTCGCGAACTGTTTGGCACCATGGGGCTGCTTGACGAGAAGGGAGCGATCACCTCATGAGCCGAATGCTCACCGGCGCCGTCGCCGCAGGCGGAGTATCCATCCTGTTTCTTCTGCTACTTTGGGAAGTGCTGGGGCGGCTGAGCGGTATCCGGCCCATCGTGCTGCCTTTGCCCAGCCAGGTGCTGGTCGAATTGGCGGCAGAGTGGCGCTGGTACCTGGATCATGCGATCTACACCACCTTGACCACCCTGGCTGGATTCGTGTTGTCGGTGGTCGGCGGTGTGCTGCTAGGGACTGCGGTGGCCAGCTCGCGCAGCTGGGAGCGCTTTGCCTATCCGCTGGTGGTGGCGCTCAACAGCGTGCCCAAGGTCGCGGTGGCGCCGCTGTTTGTGATTTGGATGGGCACCGGTTGGGAGCCCAAGGTCGCCATCGCATTCCTGATCGCGGTCTTTGCCATCATCGTTGACACCCTGCACGGCTTGCGCTCAATCCCTCAGGATGTACTGGACGTGGCGCGGGTGCTCAAGGGCCGGCCGCTGGCCGTTTTTTTCAAGGTTCGCCTGCCGGGGGCCTTGCCGTCCATCCTCGCGGGCATGAAGGTGGCTGTCTCGCTGTCGCTGGTAGGGGCCATCGTCGGTGAGTTCGTCTCCTCTCAGAAAGGCCTGGGCTACGTGATCATGAGCGCGCAGGGCACATTTGACACGGTGCGGGTGTTTGCGGCGCTGATGGTGCTGGCGGTGCTGGGGCTGCTGCTGTATGCCATGCTGGTCTTTCTTGAGCGGGTGCTGACACCATGGCGCCATCATGATTGAGCGCTGGTCTTATCGGCCTCAAAGGGGTGGCGGCGGTGCAAGTTCCAGGCGTGAGGAAGACTGCCGGAGATACCTGTGGAAATCCATCGTTGACACCTGCAAAAATCATCAGTACGCTGTTGTATTCTGATTGAGTGGATCCTTTTTTATCGAGGAGTGATCATGGAGAGACGTAAATTTTTGGGTTCGGCCGCTGTGGCGGGTTCTGTGGCTGCTGCAGCGCTGCCAGCGCAGGCGCAGGGCACGCCTGGGGTCAAGTGGCGCATGTCCACCAGCTGGCCCAAAAGCCTGGACACCATTTACGGCTCGGCCGACCAGCTGTGCAAGCGGGTGGGCGAGCTGACCGAGGGCAGGTTTACCATCCAGTGCTTTGCCGGCGGCGAGGTGGTGCCGCCCGCGCAGAACATGGAGGCGGTCAGCAACGGCACTGTCGAGGTCAACCATGTGCTGGCCTCGGGCTTTTTTGGCAAGAACTCGGCCCTGGCTTTTGACACCGGCCTGCCCTTCGGCCTGAATGCGCGCCAGCACAACGCCTGGATGCAGTTCGGCGGCGGCATGACGCAGCTGCGTGAGGTCTATCGAAAGATGGGCATCGTCAATTTCGTCTGCGGCAATGTGGGCGCACAGATGGGCGGCTGGTACCGTAAGCCCATCAAATCGGTGGCGGACCTCAAGGGTCTGAAGATGCGCATCGGCGGCGTGGGTGGGATGGTGATTTCCAAGCTCGGCGCGGTGCCGCAACAGATCCCGGCGGCCGATATCTACCCCGCCCTCGAAAAAGGCACCATCGACGCGGCTGAGTGGATCGGCCCCTATGACGATGCCAAGCTGGGCCTGAACAAGGTTGCGCCTTATTACTACTCGCCCGGCTGGTGGGAAGGCAGTGCGTCCATCACCGCCATGGTGAACGCCAAAGCCTGGGAGGCATTGCCGCCAGTCTTCAAAGCAGCCTTCGAATGCGCTTGCAACGAGCAGACGATGAAGATGATCGCCGACTACGACAACCGCAACCCGGACGCCCTCAAGAAGTTGATCGGTGCCGGCGCTAAGCTGTCCTACTTTCCCAAGTCGGTCATGGAGGCGGCCTACAAAGCCTCCAACGAGACCAATGACAGCCTGGCCGAGTCCAACCCGGAGTTCAAGGCCATCCTGCCTGGATGGCTCAAATACCGGCGCGATCAGGCCAGCTGGTTCCGGGTGGTCGAGGCCGAGCTGGACAACTTCACCTTCACCAACGTCACCAAGTGATCGCTCATCGGGAGGCCAGTCCTCCCTTTGAGCCGGCAGGCAGAGCATGAACCCGGTGGATAGATCGACGACCGATTCTGCCCGTCTGCCGCTATGGATACGCGCCATCGACGCGCTGTCTGACGTTTTTGGCGTCATCGCAAAATACGCCTTGCTGCTGTCCTGTGTGATCAGCGGCGGCAACGCGCTGGTGCGTTTTTTTCTGGGCGTTAGCTCCAACGGATGGCTGGAGATTCAGTGGTACCTGTTTGGGGCGGGCGTGATGATGGGCGCCGCGCAGGTGCTCAGGCTCAACGAGCATGTGCGGGTCGACCTGTTCTATGGCCGCTGGAAGCCCCGCACCCAGGGATGGCTGGATCTGTTCGGTTTTCTGCTTTTCCTGCTGCCGGTGATGGTGTTGATGACCTATCTGTCCTGGCCGATTCTGGTTGAGATGTTCGTCTCGGGTGAGACCTCGCCCAACGCCGGCGGGCTGATCCGCTGGCCGGCGATGAGCTTGCTGCCCTTGGGTTTTGGGTTGCTGGTCTTGCAGGGCTTGAGCGAGCTGGGCAAGCGCGTGCTCTGGCTGCGCGGTCGTATCGAGCTGTCGATGCACTATGAAAAGCCGCTGCAATGATCGCAGAACTTTTCCCCCCACTGATGTTTGCCGGCCTGGTTGGCGTGCTGCTGCTGGGTTTTCCGGTCGCCTTTTCACTGGCCGCGCTTGGTGTGGCCTGCGGCCTGGTGGCCGTGGCCCTGGACCTGTTTCCATCGACGTTCCTGTCGGCGCTGCCGCTCAATGTATTTGGCATTCTTTCCAATGAGTTGCTGCTGGCCATTCCGTTTTTCACCCTGATGGGCTGCATCCTCGAGCGCTGCGGCCTGGCCGAGGACATGCTCGATTCCATGGGTCAGCTCTTCGGCCCGATTCGCGGCGGCCTGGGTTATTCGGTCATCATCGTCGGCTTCATCCTGGGCGCGATCACCGGCACCGTGGCGGGCCAGGTGATCGCCATGGCCATGATCTCCCTTCCGGTGATGATGCGCTACGGCTACAACATGCGCTACGCCACCGGCGTGCTGGCGGCTTCGGGCACCATCACCCAGCTGGTGCCGCCCTCGCTGGCCTTGATTGTGCTGGCCGACCAACTCGGACGCTCCGTGGGCGATATGTACAAGGGCGCCTGGGGGCCGGCCATCATTCAGGTGCTGCTGTTTGCGCTTTACACCTTCGTGCTCAGCCGTGTGCGGCCGCAGGATGTGCCCAGCCTGCCCAAAGAAGCGCGCACCCTACATGGCTGGGCGCTGTGGGCCAAGTGTCTGCGCGGCATCGTTCCCTCGGCTTTTCTGATCTTTGCAGTGCTGGGCAGCATGGGCGGCCTGCCCGGCATAGACACAGCGGTCGCCACACCCACCGAAGCTGGCGCTATGGGAGCGCTTGGCGCGATGGCACTGGCGGCCCTGCAAAGGCGACTGAGCTGGGCCCTGCTGCAGTCGGCCATGACTGCGACCATGCGAATGACCGCCATGGTGGTCTTCATCCTGATCGGCTCGCGGGCATTCTCGCTGGTGTTTCAGGGCATCGGCGGGGGCTTGTGGATCGAGCATCTGATGAGCAGCTTGCCCGGTGGGCAGATCGGCTTTCTCATCGTGGTCAATATCTTTATCTTCGTGCTGGCCTTCTTCCTTGATTTCTTCGAGATCGCCTTCATCGTCCTGCCTCTGCTGGCGCCAGTGGCTCACAAGCTAGGTATCGATCTGGTGTGGTTCGGCGTGCTGATCGCGGTCAATATGCAGACCAGCTTCATGCACCCGCCTTTTGGCTTTTCGTTGTTTTATCTGCGTGGCATCTCAGACACCCTGTTCAAGGAGGGCAAGCTCGAACGCAAGGTGCAGTCCAAGGACCTGTATCTGGGCGCCATCCCCTGGGTGGTGATGCAGCTGATTTTGGTGGCGATTGTGATCTTCGTTCCGCAGACTGTGACCGCCTTCCTGGACAAGGAGGTGGCAGTGGACACCGACAAGGTCGAGATCAACTTCCAGGGCGCGCGCGAGGAAGACGCATCGGATAGGGATCCCTCCCGACTTTTCCAAACAGACCCGAAAGACGCCAAATAGGTCGAGTAGGCCTATCATGGCGCGAGGCGAGATCCCCATGGGGAGCGCTTGGCATTGGCTTGTTGAGCAGGGGAGATCTGAGATGAAGATGGAAGGTATTCCATTTGGCACGACCGACTGGTCTACCGTGCCGCGCACGGTGCATCCGGGCGAGACCGGAACTGCTTATTGGCGAACCTGTGACTTTGCAGGCATCCGCGTCCGAATGGTCGAATACACCCCCGGTTATCTCGCCGACCACTGGTGCAGCAAGGGCCATGTGCTGCTGTGCCTCGAGGGCGAGTTGGAGACGGAGCTGGAAGACGGCCGCCGTTTCACCCTCAAGCCTGGCATGAGCTATCAGGTGGCCGACGGGGCCGAGGCCCACCGGTCGCAAACTGCGATGGGCGCCAAGCTTTTCATCGTCGATTGAATCCAGCCCCTGGCTCGGGTTTCGACTCAGCAGGCGCTAACATGGCGGATTCCGATCCAGAGCCCTCACCATGCCCATCCAATTTGCCGACCGACTGGCCAACGTCGAGACCTCCGCCATCCGTGAACTGTTCAAGCTGCTGGGCAAGCCCGGCATCATCAGCTTTGCCGGAGGCTTTCCTGATAGCGCGATGTTCGATGTCGAGGGGCTCAGGCAGGCTTCGCAGCAGGCCCTGGCCAGCGAGCCTGGAGCGGCTTTGCAATATGGTGCGACTGAAGGCCATGGCCCCTTGCGCGAGGCCCTGGCTCGCTTCATGGCGGACAAGGGGGCGAGCGTCAGCGCTGATGGACTGATCGTGACCACCGGCAGCCAGCAGGCGCTGGACTTGCTGGCCAAGGTGATGATCAACCCGGGCGACAAGGTGATCGTCGAAGGCCCGACTTTTCTCGCCACCATCCAGTGTTTTCGGCTCTATGGGGCCGAGCTGATTAGCGCGCCTATCGATGCGCAAGGCGTGCAGGTCGACCGGCTCGAGCAATTGATCATCGAGCATCGCCCGCGCATGATCTACCTGATCCCGACCTTCGGCAATCCCAGCGGGGCCATGCTCAGCCTGGAGCGGCGCCGCCGCATCTTGGAGCTGGCGGCGCAGCATCAGGTTCTGGTGGTCGAGGACGACCCCTACGGCGACCTGTATTTCGGTGAGCCGCCGCCGCCGAGTTTGCTCGCCCTGTCGGCCC
This sequence comes from Comamonadaceae bacterium, assembly GCA_947460065.1. Classification (GTDB taxonomy): domain Bacteria; phylum Pseudomonadota; class Gammaproteobacteria; order Burkholderiales; family Burkholderiaceae_C; genus Polaromonas. The sequence goes on along the minus strand of CANHGF010000009.1, from coordinate 3,213 downwards.
AGGTCCCGGGCAGCCGCGATGTCCTGGCTTACTGCGGCAGTCTGTCCAAAGTGCTTAGCCCGGGTCTGCGGGTAGGCTGGCTGATCGCGCCCAGCGAGCTGCTGGCCCGCGCCACCATGTGCAAGCAGTTCAGCGATGCGCATACCAGCACCTTCGCCCAGGTGACGGCCACCCACTACCTGCAAGCCGGTCGCATGCCTGCCACCCTGGCTACGGTGCGCGCTACTTACGCAGAGCGCGCGCGCGCCATGGGCGCTGCCCTGCAGCGTGAACTCGGCGATGCGCTGAGCTTTAGCCAACCCCAGGGGGGCCTGTTTTTCTGGGCCAGTCTGACCGGTGCTGGCGGGCGTACCAAGCACGCTGGTGACTTTGCCAAAAAAGCCATCGAGCAGGGCGTGGCCTTTGTGCCCGGCGCGCCGTTTTACGCGCAGAACCCAGACCCCTCCACCTTGCGCCTGAGCTTTGCCACCGCCGACGTGGCCAAGATCGAGGAAGGCATTGCACGCCTGCGGGTGGCTTTGGGCTGATCCTGCCTTCAATTCGCAGACTGGCGCTTTAGGGGGGATGTTCGAGAGAGGTGTGCGAGAGAGGTGTGCGAGAGAGGTGTGCGAGAGAGGTGTGCGAGAGAGGTGTGGGAGAGGGGTGTGGGAGAGGGGTGTGGGAGCCGCGCCCTCGCGGCGATGCGGCGCAAGCGAAGAGCCGCCCGACGCCCTCGTGGCCGCGCTTGAATCCGCAACGTTTTAGCTCAGGCGCAACTGGATAAGGCGAAGCGCTATGCTTGCACTATCAACTACCTGGGAGGCGAGCATGAATGGATCGCGCATTGTGGCGAGTTGGCTCGCTGTACTCATCCTCAGCGGCGGCGCGTTCGCGCAGACGCCGCAAAGTGTCAACATCCGAGGCACCATCACCAGCTTCGACGGTCGGATGATCCGTGTCGATGCGCGTGGGGCCGGACCGGTCGAGGTTGAACTGCCCGATACGGTCAACGTGTCGGGCACCAAGGCTTTCAGCCTGTCCGATGTGAAGCCTGGCATGGTGTTGGGGGTGACCACCGTCAGGCGCGCGGACGGCGAAACAGTGGCCATCGATGTGCGGCCCATCCCAATGACGGCACCGCTGGGCCTCACGCCATTCGATCTCGCAGTGGGCTCGACCATGACCAACGCCGCTCTGGAAGGGCAAGCGGTTCTCGCCAACGGCTCTGAGCTGGTGCTGAACTACAAGTCGGGGACGGTCAAGGTGCTCGTTCCGCCCGGCACGCCGATGTCTCAATCCGCGCCGGGCAGCCGTGCCGACATCAAGCCCGGCGAGACGATCTTCATCGTCGCCCGCATCGGCGAGGGCGATAAGCTGACCGCTGCTCGGGTGCAGGTCAGTACCAACGGCGTAAAGCCGACGCAGTAGCGGCCAATAGCGGCCAATAGCGGCCAATAGCGGACTGTTCCGCCGCTACCGACCCGGTGCGCATGCTCAGCCCAAGGCCCGCAAGCTTGCGCAAGATGGGATCGCCCATGTGCAGCCCGATCCGGGCATAGCCTGCGCCCCAAAGGGGGAGTTTCGGCCAGCCCTACCACCGATTGCGCAACTCGCGCAGGCGGGTGAAGACGGTGCGGCGGTCCGGCTGTTCGGGCAGGTCTGGGAAGTTCTTGCGCAAGATGGCGATCAGGCTGGGGCTGTCCAGGCGCATGAAGCTGTTGAACTCGCGCTCCTGGGCCAGCGTGGTGACCTGCGCCTGCGCGGGGTCGTGATCGGCAGCGCTGCTCAGGCGGGCCTGGGCGGCGGCGTTGTCGGGTTCGCGATCGAGGCTAAAGCGCAGGTTGTTTTCCAGGTAGTCGTGGCCGGGGAACAGCCGAGTTTGGCCTGGCAGTTGCAGCAGTTGTTGCTCGAAGGTGTCGAACAGCGCATCCACGCTGCCGCCGTTGTGCACATTACCGGCGCCGGCGTTGAACATGGTGTCGCCTGAAAACAGCGCCGGCTCCTCGGCATGGGCGAACAGGCAGATGTGGCACATCGTATGGCCGGGCGTATCCAGGCATTGCAGCTCAATGTGGCGGCCGACCTTGATCACATCGCCGGCGCCGACGCCACGGTCCACCCCGGCAATCTTGCCGGCGGCCTTGTGGTGGGCGATCAGCTTGGCGCCGGTGGCCTCGATCACCGCCGCATTGCCGCCGGTATGGTCATGGTGCTCATGGGTGTTGAGCACCTGCGTGATTTGCCAGCCCTTGACGCGGGCGGTGTTCAGGCATTTTTCCGCGTCCAGCGGGTCTATGGCCAGGGCCTGGCCGCTGTCGGGGCAGGCCACGAGGTAGTTGTAGTTGCGCAGGCTGTTGCCGGTCCAGATGCGTTCGACGATCATGTATGTCTCCAGGTTGTCGTCCATTGTAGGAAGCGCCAAGGGCTGCCGCCGATGCAGCGCTTATAGTTGCCCACCCCCCGAGCGCAGCCCAGCGGCTGCGCCAGAAAGACGCAGGAGCTTTTCAATGCTGTTGGATGCCGACGATAGCCAGCTGGTGCTGGTCGATTACCAGGTGAGGCTGATGCCCGCCATTCACGAGGGCCCGGCGGTGCTGGCCAACGCAGTGCGCCTGGCGCAGATGGCCCAGGTGCTGCAGGTGCCGGTCATTGCGACCGCGCAAAACCCCGACAAACTCGGCCCTCAGTTGCCCGAGCTGCAGGCGGTGCTCGACCAAGCCGGCGCCCGCCATCTGGCCAAGATGCATTTCAGCGCGGTGCCCGAGGGCCTGGGTGAGCTGCTGCGCCCGCCCCAGCGCAAACCCGCAGGCAATGCCCGCAGCCTGCCCCGCCATCTGCAAAAACCGGCCGAGCCGCAGGAGGGGCGCGGCGCGGTGGTGCTGGCTGGCTGTGAAGCCCATGTCTGCCTGCTGCAGACCGCGCTGGAGCTGCTGCAGGAGGACTTTGAGGTCTGGGTGGTGACCGACGCCTGCGGCTCACGCACCGAGCGCAACCGTGATGCGGCTTTTGACCGGCTCGCCGGCGCTGGCTGCGAACTGGTGAGCACCGAAATGGTGGCTTTTGAATGGCTGCGCTCGGCCAGCCATCCGGCCTTCAAGGCGGTGCAGGCGCTGATCAAGTAGCGCTGCTGTGATGGAAGGTCGCTGCGCATCGGCGCGATGAGGCGTTTGATCTGTCGCTGCATCGCTGCGAGGGCGCAGCTCCCACACCTGCTTGTAGCGTCGCTGTGTTGGT
>CANHGF010000008.1 GCA_947460065.1 Comamonadaceae bacterium | reverse complement strand
TAAGGCAGACCTAAGCTCAGCCGCGGGCGCGGCGAGCCAGCACAGCCTCGGACAACTGGGCGAGTACACCCTCGGAGTCGTCCCAGCCCAGGCAGGCATCGGTGATGCTTTGGCCGTAGGCCAGTGCTTCGACCTTTTCCTTGCCGGGGGTGAATTTTTGCGCGCCCTCGACCAAATGGCTCTCGACCATGACGCCGAAGACCTGGCGCGACCCACCCGCAATCTGCGCGGCAATGTCCTGGGCCACATCGATCTGCTTGCGGTGCTGCTTGCTGCTGTTGGCATGGCTGCAGTCCACCATCAAGGTCGGCGGCAGACCGGCCTTGCTCAGATCATCGCAAGCGGCCTGCACACTGGCCGCGTCGTAGTTGGGCGCCTTGCCGCCGCGCAGGATCACATGGCAGTCCTGATTGCCCTGGGTCTGCACAATCGCCACCTGGCCGTTCTTGTGCACCGACAAGAAGTGGTGGCCGCGCGCAGCTGCCTGGATCGCGTCTGTGGCGATGCGGATATTGCCGTCGGTGCCATTTTTGAAGCCGATCGGGGCCGAAATGCCTGAGGCCAATTCGCGGTGGACCTGACTTTCGGTGGTGCGCGCACCGATGGCGCCCCAGGAGATCAGGTCGCCGATGTACTGCGGCGAGATCACGTCCAAGAATTCGCTGCCGGCGGGCAGCCCCAGACGATTGATGTCGATCAGCAGCTGGCGGGCCATGCGCAGACCCTCGTCAATGCGAAAGCTCTCGTCGAGGTAGGGGTCGTTGATCAGGCCCTTCCAGCCCACGGTGGTACGCGGCTTTTCAAAATACACCCGCATCACGATTTCCAGGCTATCGGCGTAGCGCTCGCGCAACTCAACCAGTCGGCGGGCATAGGCCACCGCTGCGGCCGGGTCGTGGATGGAGCATGGCCCGATGATGACCAGCAGCCGGTCGTCCCGCCCCGCCATGATGTGCCCGATGGTTTGGCGGGTGCGGCTGATCAAGCCCTCCACCGGCGTGCCGCTGATGGGGAAGAACCGGATCAGGTGCTCAGGAGGGGGCAGCACGGTGATGTCCTTGATGCGTTGGTCATCGGTCTGACTGGTCTTGTCGATCGGACGGCCATACCAGGGCTCGCTGGCGCTAGGGTTGGATGCATTCATGACGAACTCCTCGTGCTGGATACAGAAATAAAAAAACCGCCGGGGTTACCGGCGGTTTTGGTGAGGGTCTGCTGCGCTTTGTTTGTCTGCTTAAGCGAGAGCCTCTCGACCGCCGGTGGCGTGAGAACTCCAAAAATAAGCAAAATAAAACGAGACGCGAGACATGGCCGTAAATGTAGCACAGGAGGCCGTCGGCCCGCCTGCAGGCATTCGGCCGGCGGTTTTCAGGCGGTACCGCCCACCGTCAGGCCGTCAATGCGCAAAGTCGGCTGGCCCACGCCCACCGGCACGCTTTGGCCTTCCTTGCCGCAGGTGCCGACACCCGAGTCGAGCCGCATGTCGTTGCCGATCATGCTGACACGGGTCAGCGCATCCGGGCCGTTGCCGACCAGGGTCGCACCCTTGACCGGGTACTGGATCTTGCCGTTTTCCACCCAGTAAGCCTGGCTGGCCGAGAAGACGAACTTGCCCGAAGTGATGTCAACCTGGCCGCCACCGAAGTTGGTGGCATACAAGCCCTTCTTGATGCTGGCCACGATTTCCTCTGGCGCCTTGTCGCCGCCCAGCATGTACGTGTTGGTCATGCGCGGCATGGGCAGATGGGCATAGCTCTCGCGCCGGCCATTGCCGGTCGCCTTGACCTTCATCAAGCGGGCATTGAGCGAGTCCTGGATATAGCCTTGCAAAATGCCGTCCTCGATCAGCACATTGCGCTGACTGACATGGCCTTCGTCGTCGATGTTGAGTGAGCCGCGGCGGTCGGCGAGGGTGCCGTCGTCGAGCACCGTCACGCCCTTGGCCGCCACCCGCTGGCCAATGCGGCCTGCAAATGCGCTCGAGCCCTTGCGGTTGAAATCGCCCTCCAGGCCATGACCGACCGCCTCGTGCAGCAAAACGCCGGGCCAGCCTGGCCCGAGCACCACCGTCATCTCGCCGGCCGGCGCCGCCCTGGCCTTGAGGTTGGACAGCGCACCCTGAACCGCTTCATCCACATATTCGCTGACCAATGCGTCGTCGAAATAAGCCAGACCAAAGCGCCCGCCGCCGCCGGCCGAGCCCATCTCGCGGCGGCCCTTGTGTTCGGCAATCACTGTCAGGCTCAGCCGCACCAAGGGGCGCACGTCGGCCGCCAGCGTGCCGTCGGCGCGGGCCACCAGCACCACGTCATACTCCATAGCCAAGCCTGCCATCACCTGGACGATACGCTTGTCTTTGGCCTTGGCCAGTCGCTCAACCTTCTCCAGCAAAGCCACCTTGCTGGTGCTGTCCATGGTGGTGATGGGGTCCAGCCCGGCATACAGTGAGCGGCTGGGCGCGACCTTGATGCGCGGCGCGCCCGTCTTGACCCGACGATGGCCGCCGCTACTGGCGATGCTGCGCACGGTGCGCGCTGCATCGAGCAGGCTGGCCTCGGAGATGTCGTCAGAGTAGGCAAAAGCGGTTTTCTCACCGCTGACCGCGCGCACACCCACCCCCTGGTCGATGCTGAAGGAGCCGGTCTTGACGATGCCCTCCTCCAAGCTCCAGCCCTCGCTGCGGGTGTACTGAAAGTAAAGGTCGGCGTCGTCGGCACCGCGCGCGCTGATTTCAGCCAAGGCCTTACCGAGCTGGGCCCGGCCCAGCCCAAAAGGCTCCAGCAGCAAACGCTCGGCAATGCGCAGGCGCTCGCGGGTGCTGGTAGAGCTGGGCAGGTCGCTGGCCAGAGGGGCGCGCCCTGAGGCGGAGGCGGTTGAGTTGAGACTGTTCATAGGACCATTGTAGGAAGGGCCGAAGCACCGGTTCCTGCCAAGGTTGATTTGGCTCGGCAGTGCCAGGCTGAGCTCAGGTTTGCACCAGGCGCTTGGCCCGCGCTATCGACAGCAGCATGCCCAGGGCCAGACCCAGGGTGACCATGGCGGTGCCGCCGTAGCTGATGAAGGGCAAAGGCACGCCCACCACCGGCAAAATGCCACTGACCATGCCCATGTTCACAAAAGCGTAGGTAAAGAAAATCATGGTGATCGCACCGGCCAGCAGACGCGAGAACACCGTCGAAGCCTCCAGCGCAATCGCCAGGCCGCGCAGAATCAGGAAAGCAAAGGCCACGATCAGCGCCAGCGTGCCCAGCAGGCCAAACTCCTCGGCATAAGCGGCAAAAATGAAGTCAGTGGTGCGCTCCGGAATGAATTCCAGGTGGGTCTGTGTGCCCGCCATGAAGCCCTTGCCGAAAAACCCGCCAGAGCCGATCGCGATCATGCCCTGAATGATGTGAAAGCCCTTGCCCAGCGGGTCGCGGGTGGGATCCAGCAAGGTGCAAATGCGCTGCTGCTGATAGGCCCGCAGCAAGGGCCAATCGTTGCCCGGGGCGCACAGCTGCGGCTCAAACACCACCAGCAAGACCATGCCCACCAGCGCGAGCAACAGCGGCGGCACCACCAGGCGCCAACTCAGACCGGCAAAGAAGATGACCGACAGGCCGGCCGCCAGCACCAACAAGGAGGTACCGAGATCGGGCTGCCTCATGATCAAAATCGCCGGCACCGCCAGCAGGAGGGCCGCAGCAGCAAAGTCCAGCGGCCGCAGCTGCCCCTCGCGCTTGTGAAACCACCAGGCCAGCATCAGCGGCATGGCGATCTTGAGAATTTCACTGGGCTGAATCACCACCCCCACATTGATCCAGCGGGTCGCGCCCTTCTTGGTGATGCCAAACAAGGCCACCGCCACCAGCAGGGTGACACCCAGCCCGTAAAGCGGCAAAGCCAAACTCATCAAACGCTGCGGTGGCACCTGCGCCACCGTCAGCATGATGATGCCCGCCAAAATCATGTTGCGGCCATGGTCGACAAAGCGGGTGCCATGGTCATAGCCCGAGGAATACATGATGACCATGCCCGCCAGAGCCAACACCGTGGTGGCGGCCATCAAGGTCGGATCGAGCCCATTCCAAAGCGGCGAGACGCGCCGCCAGAGCGAGGGCTTTTCGAGGACGGGGGACATGCAGGGATTATCACAGCGCAGGCGATGGAGACTGCCGATGCAAGCTCAGTCGCGCACAATGCAACTCATGCCGGCATCGCCCCCCACCACCCACCTGCTCTATCTGCACGGCTTTCGCTCCTCGCCGCAGTCCATGAAGGCACGCACGATGGCCGCGCTTTTCGCGCAGCGGTTCCCCGCGCTGCACTGGTGGTGCCCGCAGCTGCCGCCCTCGCCCCGCGAGGCGGCTCAAATGATCGGGGCGGGCACCCGCGACTGGCCTTCAGCGACCATGGCCGTCATAGGTTCTTCACTCGGCGGCTATTACGCCACCTGGCTGGCGCAGCAGCGCTCTTGCCGGGCGGTGCTGCTCAATCCAGCGGTGGAGCCGGCGCGCGACCTGGCGCGGTACATCGGCGAGCAGACCGCCTGGCATGATCCGACCGAACGGTTTTACTTCGAGCCGCATTTTGTGGATGAGCTGCGGGCACTACATACAGGCCCGCTGCGCGAGCCCGAGCGCCTGATGGCCGTCATCGCCACCGGCGACGAGGTGCTCGATTGGCACGAGATGCAAGCCCGCTACGCCGGCTGCCAGCTGCGCCTCGTCGAAGGCAGCGACCATGCGCTAAGCGACTTTGACCAGCACCTGACTGCAATCCTGACTCATCTCGGGCTACAGAGCTGAAACCTAGCGGTGTAACGGCGGCGAACCGATGCCTTCCAAGCAAGCAACTCGTAAAGCCTGACCCAGAGGCATCCCTCCACCTCGGGCCCCGCCACTACACTAACCCCTCCCCAAAAAGGTGCTCATTTGTACGTATTATTTGAAGACGCCGGCAAGTTTCATGCGGGCCGCATCCTGACGCAGTCAGACGCTTCGCTGCAGGTCGAGCTCGATTCAGGCAAGCGTGTGAAGGTCAAGGCCGCGCATGCGCTGATCCAGTTTGACAAGCCCGCGCCGGCCGACTTGATGAAGGCCGGTGCGCAACTGGCCGCTGAAATCGACCTGGACCTGGCTTGGGAGTTTGCCAGCGAGGACGAATTCGGCTTTGCCGACCTGGCCCGCGAGTATTTCGACCCCAGCCAGGCGCCTTCGCCGACGCAACAAGCGGGCGCATTGATGGCCTTGTACGAGGCGCCGCATTACTTTCGCCGCGCCGGCAAGGGCCGCTTCAAGAAGGCATCGGCCGAGATCTTGCAGCAAGCCCTGGCCGCCATCGAAAAGCGCAAGCAGATCGCAGCGCAGATTGAGACCTGGGCCGGCGAGCTGGCCGCTGGCCGCTGCCCGGCGCCGATTACCGAGCAGCTCTACCGCATCTTGTTCAAGCCCGACAAGAACAGCCCCGAATACAAGGCGGTGGTGCTGGCGGCGCAGCAGTCACACAAGGCGCCGCTGGACCTGCTGCAGCAGGCTGGGGCCATCACCTCGGCCTACCAGTTTCACTGGCGCCGTTTTCTGTTCGACAATTTCCCCAAGGGCACCCAATTCCCGCCGCTGCAAGCGCCCAGCGCGGGGCAGGATCTGCCGCTGGCGCCAGTGCGCGCTTTTTCCATCGACGACTCCAGCACCACCGAGATCGACGATGCGCTGTCAATACAAGGCCTGGGTTCGGGTACGGTCAAGCTGGGCATACACATTGCCGCACCTGCGCTGGCGCTGCAGCCCGGTGATGCGATTGACCAGCTCGGTCGCGCGCGGCTGTCGACCGTTTACATGCCCGGCCACAAGCTGACCATGCTGCCCGATGAGGTGGTGCAAAGCTATACCCTGCAGGCCGGGCGCGACTGCCCGGCCGTCTCTTTGTACGTGAGCCTGGATGAAGAGAGCTTGCAGATACTGGACAGCCAGACCCGCATCGAGCGGGTGCCGATTGCCGAGAACCTGCGGCACGACCAACTCGATGGCGTCTTCAACGAAGACTTCTTTGCCCGACCGGCTACAGAAGGCGAGCCGCAATGGAGCGCCGAGCTGCGCTTGCTGCACCGGCTAGCCAAACAGCTCAAGCTCGATCGCGAGCAGGTGCGCGGCAAGCCGGAAAACTTCAACCGCCCCGACTACACCTTCCGCCTCGATCAGCCCGAGGGCCAGGAGCCCAGTGGCCACGAGGTGGTGAGCATAGGCCTGCGCCAGCGTGGCGCGCCGCTCGATCTGATCGTGGCCGAGGCCATGATTTTGGCCAACCGCAGTTGGGGCCTGTGGCTGGCCGAGCTGGGCGTGCCCGGCATATACCGCAGCCAAGCCAGCATGGCGCCCGGCGTGAAGGTGCGCATGGGCACCAAAGCCCTGCCGCACGCCGGTCTTGGGGTGCCCGCTTATGCCTGGAGCACATCGCCGCTGCGTCGCTACGTGGATCTGGTCAATCAGTGGCAGATCATCGCCTGCGCGCGCCACGGCGCCACCGCCGCGCTGGCCGCCCCCTTCAAGCCCAAGGATGCGGAGCTGTTTTCCATCATCTCGGCCTTCGATACGGCCTATGGCGCCTACAACGCCTACCAGGCCAGCATCGAACGTTACTGGACCCTGCGCCACTTGCAGCAACAGGGCATCAGAGAGCTGACCGCCACCGTCATCAAGGACGACCTGGTGCGCGCCGACAGCCTACCCCTGGTGCTGCCGGCCGCCGGCGCCCAGGGCCTGGCCCGCGGCGCTGCGGTGCGTATCAGGCTGGGCGACATTGACGAGATAACGCTCAGCGTGACTGGCACCGTCATCGAAAGACTGGATCAGCCCGCAGGTGGCGGCATCGACGAAGAGGAGCTCGAAGGCAGCGAATCGGAATTTGCGGCCGGCCCGATCTCGATCGCGGTCGACCTGAGCCCGGCCGAAGGCGAGGCACCCGCCGGCGAGCAGCCAGCCGATCCGGCTCAGACGCGTCAGCCGCTTTGAGCAGCAGCCGCACCATGAAGATCGTGCTGCGGCTATTGAGCGTTTTGCTGCTGGCGCTGCTGTGTTTGCAGTTGTACTTCGCCGGCCGCATTGTGCTGATGCGCTGGATAGACCCCGAGTCCACCAGCTTTCAGCGGGCCGAGGCCCACCGGGTGGTGCAAAGCACCGGCCAGCTGATGTGGCGCCAGCAATGGGTGCCCTATGACAAAATCGCCGACTCGCTCAAGCGCGCCGTCATCGCATCGGAGGACGCCAGCTTCACCGAGCACGATGGGGTCGACCTCGAGGCCCTAGAAAAAGCCTGGGAGAAAAACCAGAAGGCCGAGCAGGAGGCAGCCCGCCGCGCCGAACAGGCGCGTCGCAAGGCCGGGCGGCAGGACAGCGCCGCAAAGGCGCCCCCGCCTGTGCCCGCGCCAAAAATCATCGGCGGCTCGACCATCACCCAGCAGCTGGCCAAGAACCTGTTTCTCTCGGGCGAGCGCACCCTGCCGCGCAAGGTGCAAGAGTTGGCGCTCACGCTGATGCTCGAAGCTGTGCTGAGCAAGCAGCGCATTTTGGAGATTTACCTCAACAGCGTCGAATGGGGCGAAGGCATCTTTGGCGCGGAGGCTGCAGCGCAGCATTACTACCGAAAGAGCGCGACCCGGCTGACGAACTACGAAGCTGCAAGGCTGGCGGTGATGCTGCCTCGGCCGCGCTATTTTGAAAAGCGCGCCAATTCGGGCTATCTGTCTGAACGCGCCCAGGTGATCACCGTGCGCATGACCCGGGTGGACCTGCCATGAGCAGCCAGAGTATTCGCATCCTAGGCATAGACCCGGGCCTGCAGGTGACTGGTTTTGGCGTGATCGACGTTCAAGGCATGCAGCTCGGCTATGTGGCCAGCGGCACCGTGCGCACCGAGGCCGGGCGCAGCCTGCCCGAGCGACTGAAGGTGCTTTTTGACGGCGTCTGCGCGGTCAGCGAGCGCTACCAGCCCCAAGTGGCGGTGGTTGAGATTGTCTTCGTCAACAGTGACCCGCAGGCCACCTTGAAGCTGGGGCAGGCGCGTGGGGCCTGCGTGACCGCCCTTGTGCACAAGGAGCTGGCGGTGCACGAATACACCGCCTTGCAGCTGAAAAAAGCGGTGGCCGGTCACGGCCGGGCCGGCAAGGCCGAGGTGCAGCAGATGGTGATGCGCCTGCTCAAGCTACCCGGCCTGCCCGGGCCCGACGCCGCCGACGCCTTGGGGCTGGCCATCACCCATGCGCAGGTGGGCGCCTCTCTGGACCGCCTGCAGCGCGCCCGCGTGGCCGCTGGTGCCAGCGATGCGCAGTCGGTACAGCGCCGCTACCGCGACAGCCGACTGCGCTGATCAAAATCGCTCAAGGCAAAACGTTCAAAGGACAGGTGAGGCTTGGAAGGCGTGTGGGAGCCGCGCCCTCGCGGCGATACGGCGCTGGATCGATAGCGTCCAAAGCCGTTCCTCGGTTCAATCAAAGAACCCGCTCAAGGATGAGCACGCCAAAAAAACCGAGGCCCGCGATCAGCGTCCACTTGAGCACCACCAGGCCCCAGCGCCGATAACGCGTCTGGCCGGTGGCGATGAAAAACACAAAGCACACGGCTGCTACCAGCAGCAGCAAGAAGATCAGCCAGCGAAAGAGCAACATGGCCGCCGCGCCTACCAGGCCGGGGCCAATTGGGCCAGGCCGCGCGGGGCCCGGCGCTCATCATCAAAGCTCACCTCCTCCCAGGCCTGCGGCTGCTCCAGCAAATGCCGCAGCAGCTTGTTGTTGAGCGCATGGCCCGATCGAAACGCGCTATAGGCGCCGATCAGGGGCTTGCCCAGCAAAAACAGGTCGCCCATGGCGTCCAGGATCTTGTGTTTTACGAACTCGTCGTTATAGCGCAGGCCCTCGGCGTTGAGCACCTTGTAGTCGTCCATCACGATGGCGTTGTCCAGCCCGCCGCCCAGGGCCAGGCCGTTGGCTCGCATCATCTCGACGTCCTTGGTAAAGCCAAAGGTACGGGCGCGGGCGATATCGCGCACATAGGAATTGAGCCCCATGTCGAATTCCACACGCTGGCCGGTGGAGTCGACCGCCGGATGGTCGAAGTCGATCTCGAAGCTCAGCTTGTAGCCCTCGTAGGGGGCAAGCTGCGCCCACTTCAGATTGGCGCCTTCGCCCTCGCTCACCCGCACCGTATCGAGCATGCGCACAAAACGCTTGGGCGCGGTCTGCACGGCGATGCCGGCCGACTGCAACAGGAACACAAAGGAGGCGGCCGAGCCGTCGAGGATGGGCACCTCTTCGGCGGTGATGTCGATGTAGAGGTTGTCCAGCCCCAAACCGGCACAAGCTGACATCAGGTGCTCGACGGTGAACACCCGCGCCTGGCCGCTGGAGATGGTCGATGCCAGTCGGGTATCGGTCACCGCTGTGGCCGACACCGCGATATCCACCGGCTGTGGCAGATCGACGCGCCGAAACACAATACCGGTATCGGGCGGAGCCGGCCTTAAAGTCAGCTCGACCCTTTGGCCACTGTGCAGCCCCACGCCAACGGCGCGGGTCAGGGAACGGAGCGTGCGTTGGGCCAGCATGCGACGATTTTAGGCGCAGGACCTGCCCAGAGGGCTATCGCGGCGCTCATAGCCGCGATAGCCGCTGGCCATCACCCTAGCCCCAGGCAGCCTACTGGCTTGGGGCCTGCCCCCTCAGTCGGCCTGACGACGCAGGAAGGCCGGAATCTCCAGATCGTCCATGCCGCCTGCGGCCAGCGCATCAACCTTGGCCGCTGCCTGGCTGCGGTTGTTGCGCCAGACGCTGGGCACATCCAAGGCTTGGTAGCCACCCGCACCGACACCCGCTCCCATTGCGCCCCCGAGTGCCACAGGCTGAGCCGGCAGATTGTCAGTACCGGTGCGCTGAATCACTTGCAAAGGTGGGGCAGCGCGGCGCATGCCCTGGCGGTTCAGACCGGTGGCCACCACCGTGACCCGGATGTCATCGCCCAGCGACTCGTCGTAGGCGGTGCCGTAAATCACATGCGCATCGCTGGCCGCAAAAGCGCTGATGGTCTTCATCGCCAGCTTGGTCTCGTTGAGCTTGAGCGAGCCCTTGGCTGCACTGATGAGCACCAACACGCCCTTGGCACCGTTCATGTCCACGCCGTCAAGCAAGGGGCAGGCCACCGCCTGCTCAGCCGCAATGCGGGCACGGTCGGGGCCACTGGCCTTGGCGGTGCCCATCATGGCCTTGCCCGGCTCGCCCATCACCGTGCGCACGTCCTCGAAGTCGACATTGACCAGAGCCTGCACGTTGATGATTTCTGCGATGCCGCCCACGGCGTTTTTGAGCACGTCATTGGCATGGGCAAAAGCCTCGTCCTGCGAGATGTCCTCGCCGAGCACCTCCAGCAGCTTTTCATTGAGCACGACGATCAGCGAGTCCACATTGGCCTCGAGCTCGGCCAGGCCGGCGTCTGCATTGGCCATGCGCCGGCCGCCTTCAAAGTCGAAGGGTTTGGTGACCACGCCCACGGTCAGGATACCCATCTCCTTGGCGATGCGTGCAATCACCGGCGCCGCACCCGTGCCGGTGCCGCCGCCCATGCCAGCGGTGATGAACAGCATGTGTGCACCATCGATGGCGTTACGGATTTCGTCAGCAGCCATCTCCGCCGCTTCCCGGCCCTTGTCGGGCCTGCTGCCTGCACCGAGGCCGGAGCCGCCGAGCTGGATGATTTTTTCAGCGCCCACCCGGTTGAGCGCCTGGGCGTCGGTGTTGGCGCAGATGAACTCCACGCCCTGGACCTGGGTCAGGATCATGTGCTCGACCGCGTTGCCGCCGCCGCCACCCACGCCAATCACCTTGATCTGCGTGCCCTGATTGAATTCCTCGATTTCCATCATTTCGATGCTCATAAGAGCCTCCTTCTTTCCTGCAGTTGCCTTGAACTAGAGCCGTTAAAACCAAACCGTTTTTTTATTGAGAGCGAGCGAAAGCGATCATCATGAGGGCGGGTCGGCACCTCCTGCATGGGTCAGGCCATTGAAGCGCGGTTCATCTGTATTTTTCATCAGAAATTCCCCACCAACCATTCCTTGATCCGACCAAAGGCGTTTTGCACACTACCCGCCTTTTGTGACACTTTCAGACCGCGCATGCGCGCCAGCCTGGCCTCTTCCATCAAACCCATCACCGTGGCTGCGCGAGGCTGGGCCACCATGTCCGACAAGCCGCTGGAATAGCGCGGCAGACCGCGGCGTACCGGCTTGAGGAAAATGTCCTCTCCAAGCTCGACCATGCCGGCCATCACCGCGCTGCCGCCGGTGATCACAATGCCCGAGGACAGCATTTCCTCGTAACCTGATTCGCGGATAACCTGCTGCACCAGGGTATAGATTTCCTCGACCCGCGGCTCGATCACGCCGGCCAGGGCCTGGCGGCTGAGCATGCGCGGGCCGCGATCGCCCAGGCCGGGCACTTCGACCTGGGTTTCAGGGTCGGCCAGCAACTGCTTGGCGCAGCCGCTTTCGACCTTGATGTCCTCGGCATCCTTGGTCGGGGTGCGCAAAGCCATGGCGATGTCACTGGTAATCAGGTCGCCGGCAATCGGGATGACGGCGGTATGGCGGATCGCACCGCCGGTGAACATCGCCACATCAGTGGTACCAGCGCCAATATCGACCAAGGCCACACCCAACTCCTGCTCGTCCTGGCTGAGTACCGCCAGACTGGAGGCCAGCGGGTTGAGCATCAGCTGATCGACCTCCAGGCCGCAGCGGCGCACGCATTTGCCGATGTTGTCGGCTGCGCTCTGGGCGCCGGTCACGATATGCACCTTGGCCTCCAGGCGTATGCCGCTCATGCCTATGGGCTCGCGCACATCCTGTCCGTCGATCACAAACTCCTGCGGCTCGACCAAGAGCAGATGCCGGTCGGCAGGGATATGGATGGCTTTGGCGGTCTCGATCACCCGCGCCACATCGGCCTGGGTGACCTCCTTGTCTTTGATGGCCACCATCCCGCTCGAATTCATGCCGCGGATGTGGCTGCCGGTGATGCCGGTGTAGACGCGCGAGATCTTGCAGTCGGCCATCAACTCAGCTTCCTTGATGGCCTGCTGAATGCTCTGCACCGTCGCGTCGATGTTGACCACCACACCCCGCTTCAGGCCATTGCTGGCGGCCACACCCAGGCCGGCCAGCTTGAGCTCGCCACCGGGCATCACCTCGCCGACCACCACCATCACCTTGCTGGTTCCAATGTCCAGCCCCACTACCAGATCTTTGTATTCCTTGGCCATGCTATTACCTTGTTGACTGCTGTGTTTTGTCGGACGAGTTGACGGTGGTCACGCCACGCAGGCGCAGCGCGTAACCATTGGGGTAGCGCAGGTCAGCCGATTCAATATTGCGTCCCAGCCGGGAGGGCGTCTGGGCAAATGTAGCGATGAAACGCTGCACCCGCAGTCCGATCTCGTCAAGGCTACCGGGGCCAATGTCGATCGTCGCCCCGTTTTCAAGCCGGGCACGCCAGTTGCCTCGACCGGTCAGCTCCAGCTGTGCCAGGGGGCTGTCCATCGCCTCAAACTTCGGCGCCAAGCGCCGGAAGGCCTGCAGCACCAACGGCGACTGCGCGCGGGGCCCGATCAGCCGCGGCAGGCTCTCGGCCTCCACATCGCCCTGATTGACCTCAAACACCTCGCCGTAGGAATTGACCAGGCGGACGTCGTCGTCCGCCCCCCACAGCGCCACCGGTTCATGCTCTTCAATGCGCACCCGCAAGCGATCCGGAAAGTCTCGCCGCACCACGGCCGTACGCACCCAGGGCACGGCCTCGAAAGCGGCCTTGGACTGCGCCAGATCGAGGGTAAAAAAGTTACCGGCCAGCTTGGGCGTGACATTGGCGCGCAGGGTCACCGCATTGTTGCGACCGAGCTCGTTGTCGACCTGTATCCCCCGCAAGCCGAACAGCGGCCTGTGCAGCAGCCATTGCGCGGCCAGGCTCAGGACCAGCAGTGCAAACACCCCGGCCAACAACAGGCTCAGCGCGTTCATCAGGCGCACATCGGGCGGCAGCGTCAACAGCTCATCGCTCATCGCACCTCCTCGTGGTCCAGGCGGGCCGATGACAGCACCTCCAGGCACAGGTCTTCGTAGGACAGACCTGCAGCGCGCGCCGACATCGGCACCAGTGAGTGGCCAGTCATACCCGGCGAGGTATTCATCTCCAGCAGATAGGGCTGGCCGGTCGCGGCATCGACCATCACATCGGCACGGGCCCAGCCTCGGCAGCCCAGGCTGCGGTAGGCCGCCAGCACCAAGTCGCTGATGGCCTGCTCGCGCACGGCGCTCAGTCCACTGGGCACCAGATACTGCACCGCGTCGGTGAAGTATTTGTTTTGGTAGTCGTAGTTGCCTTCGGGCGCAACGATGCGTATAAGCGGCAGCGCGCGCGCTGCATCACCACTGCCGAGCACCGGGCAGGTCAGTTCATCGCCAGCGATGAATTGCTCGCACAGCACATCGGCATCGAGTGCGGCGGCGCGCTCGACCGCCGCGACCATGTCCTGGGCCCGGCCCACCTTGGTCAGACCCAGAGAAGAGCCCTCGCGGGCCGGCTTGACGATCAGCGGCAGGCCCAACGAGGCGACAGCGGCGTCCAGGTCGGCCGCCTGATAGCGACCGCGTTGCAACAGCACATAGCGCGGCGTGCTCAAGCCCTCGGCCAACCACAGCCGCTTGGTCATGACCTTGTCGATGGCCAGACTCGAGGCCATCACGCCCGAGCCGGTATAGGGAATGCCCAGGAGTTCAAGTGCACCTTGCACCGTACCGTCTTCGCCAAAGCGGCCATGCAGGGCGATGAAGCAGCGCGCAAAGCCTTCGCTCTTCAAGGCATCGAGCGCTCGCTCGGCCGGATCGAAGGCATGCGCGTCGACCCCGCGGCCCAGCAGCGCCTCAAGCACGCCACGGCCCGACATCAGCGAGATATCGCGCTCACCCGAGCGCCCGCCCATGAGGACGGCCACCTTACCCAGGGTGCGTACATCGACGCTCATGCTGGAGCCCCCGAGCGCTCGATCACCTTGCCAGCCACCAGCCCGATGGAGCCAGCCCCCATGCACAGCACCACGTCGCCGTCCCGAGCCTGGTCCAAAATCGCCTGCGGCAGATCGTCGATGGCCGGCACGAACACCGGCTCGACCTTGCCCGCCATACGCAGCGCGCGCATCAGGGCGCGCCCGTCGGCAGCAACGACCGGCGCCTCGCCGGCCGCATACACCTCGGTCAGCAGCACTGCGTCGCAATGACCGATGACCTTGACGAAGTCCTCAAAACAGTCGCGGGTGCGGCTGTAGCGGTGGGGCTGAAAGGCCAGCACCAGCCTGCGCCCAGGGTAGGCCCCGCGAGCCGCCGCTAAGGTGGCGGCCATCTCGACCGGGTGATGGCCATAGTCGTCGATCACGCTGAAACTGCCGCCATCGCGCGCACTGGCCTGGCCATAAAGCTGAAAGCGCCGGCCAACCCCCCGAAAGCCGGCCAGCGCCTTTTGCACCGCCGCGTCGGGAATATCGAGCTCGACCGCCACTGCAATGGCTGCCAGCGCGTTGAGCACATTGTGCTCACCGGGCAGGTTGAGCACCACCGGCAGATCAGGCAAGGTGGTGCCATTGCGCCGCTGCACGGTAAAGTGCATTTGGCCATGGACATGGCGAACATCGACCGCGCGCACCTCGGCATCGGCGCCCAAACCATAGCTGGTGATGGGGCAGGAGACCTGGCTGACGATGGCGCGCACCGCCGGATCATCGGTACACAGCACTGCAGTGCCGTAAAAGGGCATGCGATGCAGAAAGTCGACGAAGGCGGCCTGCAGGCGCACGAAGTCGTGACCATAGGTCTCCATGTGGTCAGCGTCGATATTGGTGACCACCGCCATCACCGGCAGCAAATTGAGGAAGGACGCGTCGGACTCATCGGCCTCGACCACGATGTAATCGCCCGCGCCCAGTTTCGCATTGGCGCCAGCGCTGTTCAGACGCCCGCCGATCACAAAAGTGGGATCGAGCCCGCCTTCGGCCAGCACGCTGGCCACCAAGCTGGTGGTGGTGGTCTTGCCGTGGGTGCCAGCGATAGCGATGCCGCGCTTGAGCCGCATCAGCTCGGCCAGCATCAGCGCGCGCGGCACCACCGGGATTTTTTTCTGACGGGCGGCCTGCACCTCGGGGTTGTCGTCGCGCACCGCGGTGGATGTGACCACCGCATCCACATGACTGAGGTGCGCCGCATCATGGCCGACAAAAGTCCGTAGGCCCAGGCCAGCCAGACGGCGCAAGGTCGCACTGTCGGCCAGGTCCGAGCCCGAGATTTCATAGCCCAGGTTGTGCAAGACCTCGGCAATGCCCGACATGCCCGAGCCGCCCAGACCGATGAAGTGGATGCGCTTGACCGCGTGCTTCATGGCAGCAGCTCCTGGCAGGCTTGCACCACCCGCTCGGTGGCCTGGGTCTGCTGCAGCCCTTTGGCCGTCTGCGCCTTTTGCAGCAGATCGGCGCGATCGAGTTGCATGATCAGCTCTGCCAACGTCTGGGCATGGAGTTCAGATTGAGGCAGCAACCAGCCGCCGCCGGCATCGACCAGAAAGCGCGCATTGTGGGTCTGATGGTCGTCCACCGCATGCGGGAAGGGCACGAAAATCGCCGCCGCACCAATGGCGGCGATTTCGGTGACGGTGGAGGCGCCAGCGCGGCAAATCAGCAGATCGGCCTGAGCAAAGGCGCTGGCCGTGTCATCAATGAAGGCGCTGACCTCAGCCTGCACGCCCGCTGTCGCATAAGACGCTTGTAGCGCCTGCAGATGACGGGCGCCGCTTTGATGCAGAACCTGCGGCCGCCGGTCCTCAGGAATCAGGGCCAGGGCCTGGGGCAGCACTTCATTGAGCGCCTGCGCGCCCAGACTGCCGCCGACCACGCACAGGCGCAGCGGGCCGCTGCGTCCGGCAAAGCGCGCAGCCGGATCGGGCTGCGACACAAAGGCGCTGCGCAGCGGATTGCCCACACATTCGGCTTTCTTCAGGACACGGGGGAAGGCGCTGAACACCCGGTCGGCCACCTCGGCCAGCACCCGATTGGCCAGTCCGGCCACTGAATTTTGCTCATGCAGCACCAGGGGCTTGCCCAGCAGCACGCCCATCATGCCGCCGGGAAAGGTGACATAGCCGCCCAGGCCGATCACCACATCGGGGCGGACGCGCCGCAGCAGTTGCACACATTGCCAGAAGGCGCGCAGCAGCCGCAGCGGCAGCAGGGCCAGGGTCAAGACACCCTTGCCACGCAGGCCGCCGAAATCGATGCTGTCAAAGGGCAGACCGCGCGCCGGCACCAGCTGGCTTTCCATGCTGGGACGGCCGACCGAGCCACGGCCACCCAACCAATGCACCCGCCAGCCACGCTCGCGCAAGGCCTCGGCCACCGCCAGCCCCGGAAAGATATGGCCGCCGGTGCCGCCGGCCATGACCAGTGCGCAGGGACTGCCACTCATAGCCGCCCTCCCCGCATCATGATTCGGTTTTCATGATCGATGCGCAGCACCACGGCCAGCGCCAGCAGATTCATCATGATGGCCGAGCCACCGTAGCTCATCAGCGGCAGGGTCAAGCCCTTGGTCGGCAAGGCACCCAAATTCACGCCCATATTGATCAGCGACTGAAAGCCGATCCAGATGCCTACGCCCTGAGCCACCAGCCCGGAGAACAAGCGGTCCATGGCAATGGCCTGCCGGCCGATGTGCATGATGCGCCGGGTCAGCCAGAGAAAGAGGCTGATCACCACCAGCACACCAACCAGGCCGAATTCCTCTCCGATCACCGCCAGCAAAAAGTCAGTGTGCGCCTCGGGCAGCCAGTGCAGCTTCTCGATACTGCCGCCCAGACCCACGCCCGAGAACTCGCCGCGGCCGAAGGCAATCAAGGAGTGCGAAAGCTGGTAGCCCTTGCGGATGGCGTTTTCAGCCGACCAGGGATCAAGGTAAGCAAAGATGCGCTCGCGCCGCCAGGGGCTGGACCAGATCATCACGGCAAAAGCCAGCAGCACGATCGTGCCGATGAAAAAGAACATGCGCGCATTGACCCCGCCCAGGAACAGGATGCCCATGGCGATGACCACGATCACCAGGAAAGCCCCCATGTCCGGCTCTGCCAGCAGCAGCATGCCCACCACACCGACGGCCACGCCCATGGGCAGGACCGCTCGGAAGAAACGCTCCTTGACCTCCATCTTGCGCACCATGTAGTCGGCCGCATAGATCAGTACCGCAAACTTGGCCAACTCCGAGGGCTGAAAGTTGATCACCCCCAGCGAAATCCAGCGCCGCGCGCCATTGACGCCGCGGCCAATGAAGGGAATCAGCACCACCACCAGCAGGACCAAGGAGGCAATGAACAACCAGGGCGCCACCTTTTCCCAGGTCGACATCGGTACCTGGAAGGCCAGCACTGCCACCACCAGGGCAGCGAGCAGCGAAAAGACATGGCGCACCAGAAAGTGCGTGTTGGAGTAACGCGAGAACTTCGGGTTGTCCGGCATGGCCACCGAGGCCGAGTAAACCATCACCAGCCCCCACAGCAGCAGCGCCAAGGCGACGAACACCAAAGCCTGGTCAAAGCCGAGCAGACGCACTGGCATCGAAGGGCCGATCACCCGGCCGGGCATGCCGGTACGCACCGGCAAGGCGGCCGCCGGCTCTGCCGACAGCAGGCCCAGGGCAGCCTTGATGCGATGCAAGCCCGCTGCGATCACAGCAACACCCCCTGCTCATGCGCCAGATCCTGAACCGCCTCGCAAAACACCTGCGCCCGGTGGCCGTAGTCGCGGTACATGTCAAAGCTGGCGCAGGCCGGCGACAGCAGCACCGCATCGCCGGGCTGTGCCGATGCGAAAGCGGTGCGCACTGCTACCGCCATGTCAGGCGCGTCGTGCAGCGGCACCCCGGTTTGGGCCAGCGCCTGGCGCAACAGGGGCGCATCGCGACCGATCAGCACCGCGGCACGGCCATGGCGGCCCAGCGGTTCGGCCAGGGGCGCGAAGTCCTGCCCCTTGCCCTGACCGCCCAAAATCACCACCACCCGACGCTCAGCACCCAGGCCCTTGAGCGCCGCCGCAGTGGCGCCGACATTGGTGCCCTTGCTGTCGTCAAAAAACTCGATGTCAGAGATCACGCCCACCGACTCCACCCGGTGCGGCTCGCCGCGGTATTGCCTTAAACCGTGCAGCATGGCGGCCAGGCCGCAGCCGGCGGCAGTGGCCAAGGCCAGTGCGGCCAGCGCGTTGCTCGCGTTGTGCCGGCCGCGTATTTGCAGCGCTTCGGTTGGCATCAAGCGCTGAATATAGATCGGCTCCTCATCGGCCTTGCCCCGCTTGAGCGTTTCATCAGCCTCGGCGGCACGCACCAGCCAGCTCATGCCGCCAACCTCTTCCAGCCCCCAGTCGCCCGGGCGGGTGGGCAGGTCGGTGCCAAAAGTCTGGTACGCGCGCACCTTGGCGGCTTTGGCCTTGCCCTTGACCGGCTCGGGCACCGGCAGTTGCGCCATGACCAGCGGGTCCTCGCGGTTGAGCAGCATCAGCGCCCCACGGCCGTAGACATTGGCCTTGGCCTTGGCATAGGCCGCCAGGGTGCCGTGCCAGTCCAGGTGATCCTGGGTGATATTGAGTACCGTGGCAGCGCTAGCTTCAAAGTCGCTGACCTCATCGAGCTGAAAACTCGACAACTCCAGCACCCAGACTTCGGGCAGGCGATCGGCGTCGAGGGCGGCCGTCAAGGTGTCCAGCAGGGTCGGACCGATATTGCCCGCCACCGCTACCGACTGGCCGGCCCGCTCGACCAGCAAGCCTGTGAGCGTGGTCACCGTGGTCTTGCCGTTGGTGCCGGTTATGGCCAAAATCTTGGGCCGATAGCCCGCAGGCGCTGCAGGAGGCGGCTCCAGCACGGGCGCATCGGCGGTCTGTTCTGCAGCCGCCTCAAGCGGCTCCTCAGCC